>JBBQOR010000207.1:0-5103 GCA_038331055.1 Burkholderiales bacterium | reverse complement strand
TGCACTGGTTGGCCGCGCGGCCGTGAATTCGACCGAAACCGGCCCGTAGGTCTTGCCGACGACCTGATGACAGACCTGCATCAATGATGCAAAGGTTGCATCCACCAGAAAAGCATACACGTCCGGATCGTCAAAGCGCGCATCTGCGACCACAGAGAACAGCCGTCCATCGTCTTCGCCACGAATGCAAAGGAAGCGGCCTGTCGATGGCAGGAAGTCGATGGCAAATTCAAGTACCGCCCTCGACTTCGCAGAGGCCATCAAGCCCACGAAGCAAAAGCCCCAAGACACCAGATTGGCGCTTGCGCCGAGATTCAGCGCGAGTTGCGGGTCGCCCAGAAGCGGCAGGCCCCGACGGATCACCGTGCTGACTTGTTCGTACGAGATGCGCAACTCCGGCCGCTCGAGGTCGCCGACTTCGAAGCCCAGGCCGCGACACAGGGAGAAGGTGTCGATTCCGCGCTTCACCATTTCGGAGACGATCCGCCGCACGATGACCGGCTCGGCGTCGGCGATGTTTCGGGCATCGATGCTGTGGACGATTGGCTGATTCATCTCGTGGCAAAGCTGCAAAGGCTGGCCACTACTTGCAACAGCGGCAAGCAGCGACAAGTCGTGGGCAAAAGACGTGCCGACCCCGATCTACTGGTTCCGCAGGCGCACGACACGCTGCTCCGCTGAGCACGTTCAGGCTTGTCCGACCGAGTCCTCGAAGTGGCCGACGAAGTCGTGCACATCCTCGATCGGCCACCGAAAACAGTGGCACGGCGGACGTTGCCGCTGAATCGCCACTGCGCCGAACTCGAAACCCTCAGTTCTGTTCCCTTCCCTACTCGCCGACACCCATGTTCCCCCAAGCCAGCCATCCAGCAAGCCAGCGTGGCGCAGACGCCGCACCTTCCTTGGCGGCGCCGCGCCGGCCGGGCCAACCGCAAAGCGCGCTGCTTGTCGACGATGACAAGTTCATGCGGGTCGTGATGGGAGACCTGCTGCGCTTGCATGGCATCCGGCAGATCACCGAGGCTGCCGGCGGCTTGGCCGCCGCGGAAGTGCTGCAGCGCCTGAAGCCGGCGCCGGACCTGGTGGTCTGCGACCTGAACATGCCTGGCGGCGACGGCTTCGAGCTCATGCTCCAGCTCGCTGCCGCCGGCTTCGACGGCGGTGTCCTGCTGGTGTCGGGAATGGATGCGCGGACCATGAACTCCGCCTCCCTGATGGCCCGCTTTCATCAGCTGAACATCCTGGCGACGCTCCCCAAGCCAGTCGATTCAGCGGCGCTGGGCGCTGCCCTGGCCAAGTTGGCCTGATGGCGGCCACCCAAGCCCCGTAAGCGACATCACCATGGACGCGCTCCTGACCGGCTCCGACGAGCCGCGCCCCACCGTGCTGGTGGTGGACGATCAACCGATCAACATCCGGATCCTGTCCCAGGCGCTCTCGCCCGGTTACCAGGTCTTGACGGCCACCGGCGGTGCCCAGGCCCTCCAGGTTTGCCGCAGCCAGCGGCCTGACCTGGTTCTGCTCGATGTGCTCATGCCCGGCGTCGACGGCCACGAGGTCTGCCGGCAGCTCAAGGCGGACCCGCTGACGCAGGACATTCCAGTGATCTTTGTCACCGTCCAGGGCGACGCCCGCCAGGAAACGCTGGGGCTCGAACTCGGCGCCGTGGACTTCATCACCAAGCCCGTCGTTGTTGCGGTGGTGCGCAGCCGGGTCAGAACCCATCTCGGCTTCGCGCGCTCGAAAGCATTGCTGGCGGCCACGCTGGAGGCCGCTGCCGAGGGCATGCTGGCTGTCAGCCAGGGCGGCTCCATCCTTCAGATGAACCTGGCCTTCCTGCGCATGTGGGCGCTTCCTGGCGAACTGCTGGCCAGCGGGACCGACGCTGCCGAAATCTTCGCCTTCATGCGGGATCAGTTGCTCGACCCTGGCTCCGACTACCCAGGGTGGGCGACGGCGCCCGAAACCCGCAGCGCCCTGCAAGGCTTCGATGCACTGGCGCTGCTTGGCGACCGCCACTTCGAACGCCGGGCCAAGCCGTTCGACATCAACTCGGGCTTCGGCGGCCATGTTTTCAGCTTCCATGACGTGACCGAGTGCCGGCGATCGCAGCGCGAACTCACCCTCGTGAACCAGACGCTGGAGTCGCGCGTCGCGGCGCGAACCCGCGACCTCGAACTGGCCGTGACCCAGGCCGATGCGGCCAGTCGCGCCAAGAGCGACTTCCTCTCCAACATGAGCCACGAGATCCGCACGCCCATCAACGGCGTGCTCGGCATGGCCCATCTGGCGCTGCAGGCCAACCCCGATGCGAAGCAGCGCGACTATCTCACCAAGATCCGCTTCGCCGGGCATAACCTGCTCGCGATCGTCAACGACATCCTCGACATCTCGAAGGTCGAGGCCGGCATGCTCGATCTCGAGCAGACGGATTTCTCGCTGTCCACCGTGCTTGCCGGCGTCTTCGACCAGATGGCTCCGGCGGCTGCGGCCAAGGGGCTGAAGCTGGTCCTGCAGACCGACCCCGCACTCTGGCGCACGCTGCGCGGCGACCCGCTGCGCATCGGCCAGGTGTTGCTCAACTACGTCTGCAACGCCATCAAGTTCAGCCACGCCGGCGAGGTCCGCGTCAGTGCCCGGGAAGTGAACGCCGACGGCACGGGCTGTCAGCTCAGGTTCGAGGTGCAGGACCACGGCATCGGGATCACCCCGGCGCAGATCGCAAGGCTCTTCCAACCCTTCCATCAGGCCGACAGTTCGACCACGCGCGAGTTCGGCGGAACCGGGTTGGGCCTGGCAATCTGCAAGCAACTGGCGATGGTCATGGGCGGCGATGTCGGAGTCGCAAGCAAGCCCGGCGAGGGCAGCACCTTCTGGTTCACCACCCGCCTTCAATGGGGCAGTTCGGGCCAGGCCGTCATCCGGCAGGTCGAACACGCAGTGCACCCGGATGCGCTTCGGGGCGCGCGCATCCTGCTGGTGGAAGACAACTCCGTGAACCAGGAAGTGGCGGCCAGCATCCTGCAGGCTGCCGGCGCCGTGGTCACCCTTGCAGACAACGGACGGGAGGCCGTCGACATTCTTCTCAGCCAGCCTTTCGACTGCGTGCTGATGGATGTGCAGATGCCCGAACTGGACGGCTTCGGGGCGACGCGGCTGATCCGCGCTGATCCCCGCCTGGCCCCGACGCCGGTACTGGCGATGACAGCCAACGCCAGTGCCGCCGATCGTGCGCGCTGCATCGAAGCCGGCATGGACGACTTCATGAGCAAGCCGATCGATCCGCAGACGCTGGTGGCGACCGTGGCGAGATGGCTGCCCGGGCGCAAGTCGGGTCTGACGGACGCGCAACCTCCGAAGCGCGCCGAAGACGCGCCGAGGCCGATCGGAGTGGTCGGCGACCCCGCCATGGTCGATCTGTCGATCCTGTCGCGAACGGTTGCCGGCGATGCACAGAAAGTTCGCCGCTATGCAGGTATGTTCGTCGACAACATTCCCGAGACGCTGGCCGAACTGCAGGCCACCTGGGCGCTGGGAGACCTGCCGAAGCTGGCCGACATCGGCCATCGCTGGAAGTCGTCTTCGATGATGGTGGGCGCCCTGGGCCTGGCCGCCCTGTGCCAGACGCTGGAAGGCTTTCGTGTCAACGGCACCCTGGAGCAGGCCGGCGCCGTCATCCAGACGATGCCCGCCTTGCTGGCGGGTGTGTCAGCCAATATCGCCAGGGAGCTTGCATGACGATCCACCTGCGGTGGCTCGATGCCGCCCTGCCTACGCTCGCCGTCGCCTGCGCTGCGCTGCCGCTGTTTCATCGTGTCGGCGCCATGGAATTGATGGCGGTCGGCGGTGTCGCGGCCGCCAGCGTCTGGGCCGCCGTCAGATCGGCCCGTGCAGCCGCTGCAACGGCTGCAGACAGCGCCCAACAGGCCGTCGATGCCGATGCGGGTCTCCTGGCGCAGTACGGCGACGAGTTGTCGCCACTGCTGCGCGGCATCCTGCCCGTGTGGCGTGAGCATGTCGAATCCGTCAGAAGCCAGACCGACACGGCCGTCGGCGACCTTGTCGTCAACTTCTCGTCGATCACGGAGCAATTCGAGGCGGCCGGGTTCAAAGGCACATCCGACGCGTCGGACACCGGCCAGGACACCACGATCTCGCTGCTGACCTTGTGCGAGCGCGAGCTGCAGCCGGTGATTGCGTCGATGACCCGCCTCACCGACAGCAAGGGCGCACTGGCCGCCAGCGTCCGCGAGTTGTCGGTGATCACGGGCGAACTCCAGACCATGGCCAGCGAGGTGGCCGGCATCGCTGCCCAGACCAACCTGCTGGCCATCAACGCGGCCATCGAGGCTGCCAGGGTGGGTGCGGCCGGGCGGGGATTCGCCGTCATCGCCAAAGAGATACGCAGCTTGTCGCAAGCCTCGGCCAAGACCGCCAACCACATCACCGGGCGCATGGCGCAGATCATGACGATCATGCGCAGCACCTCCGAGTCGGCCACCCAGGCCGCGGCCAGTGACAAGAGCGCGATCGAGCTGTCAGGAACCGTGGTCGAAGACGTGCTGAGCCATGTCCGGGAGCTGAGCGTCGAGGCCCAGACCATGCTCGGCCAGGGCAATGTCATCCGGTCGAACATCGAGGCGCTGATCGTCAGCCTGCAGTTCCAGGACCGCGTGAGCCAGGTGATCGGCGTCATCGACAAGGACATTGCGCGGCTGCACGACACGATCGACAGCGAAGAAGCACTGCCCAGCGCGGACCAGTGGCTGGCCGACCTGCAGGCCCGCTACACGATGAAGGAACAGCGGCGAAGCCACGGCACGTCTGCAGGCGGCAGTGCGGCCGCATCCAGCGCCGCTCCTGCGGCTGCCCTCTTCTTCTAAAGACCACCCGAGAGTTTCCACATGGCCAAGACCGTTCTCATCGTCGACGATTCCACTTCGTTGCGCGCCCTTGTCAAGCTGTCGCTCACCCGCGCCGGTTATGCGGTGATCGAGGCCAGTGACGGCAAGGACGGTCTCGCACAACTGGACAAGGCCGCCAAGGTGAACCTGATCGTCAGCCTGCAGTTCCAGGACCGCGTGAGCCAGGTGATCGGCGTCA
>JBBQOR010000206.1:0-5138 GCA_038331055.1 Burkholderiales bacterium | reverse complement strand
GTGCCGTCGAAGTTGCGGTGCCTGGACAGGTGGCGCGCCGCGGCCAGCAGCATGGCGGTGTGGCCGTCGTTGCCGCAGGCGTGCATCTTGCCGGGGTGCTTGCTGGCGTGGGCGAAGGTGTTGTGCTCGGTCATCGGCAGGGCGTCGATGTCGGCGCGCAGGCCCACGGCACGCGACGACGTGCCGTTCTTCACGATGCCCACCACGCCCGTCTTGCCCAGGCCGCGGTGGATGGGGATACCCCGTTCGGTCAGCGCCTTGGCGATCACGTCGGCGGTGCGTTCTTCCTTGAAGCACAGCTCGGGGTGGGCGTGGATGTCGCGCCGGATGGCGGTGACGGCGGCGGCATCGGCAAGGATGGACTCGATCAGGTTCATGGCTGTGGGCCCGGACAGATTGATGCCCTATCTTAGCCAGCGGCGTGCCCCCGCGTGCCCCCGCGGGGGCCGCCTGGCCGGGCGGCGTGCCCTTGTGCGATAGTGTTTCGATGAACGCCCTCACGCTCGAAGCCGCCCAAAGCCCTGACGCGCGGATGGTGCGCGCGGCCTGTCCGCACGATTGTCCGGACACCTGCGCGATGCAGGTCACGGTGGAGCAGGGCCGCGTGGTGCGCATCCAGGGCGACCCCGATCACCCCACCACCCACGGCGCGCTGTGCACCAAGGTCAGCCGCTACGCCGAGCGCACCTACCACCCCGAGCGTGTGCTGCACCCGCTGCGCCGCGTGGGCCGCAAGGGCGAAGGGCGCTTCGAGCGCATCGGCTGGGATGCCGCGCTGGAAGAGATCGCCGCGCGGCTGCAGGCTATCGCGGCGCGCGACCCCCAGGCCATCCTGCCCTACAGCTACGCCGGTACGATGGGCCTGGTGCAGGGCGAGAGCATGGCGGCGCGTTTCTTCCACAAGCTGGGCGCCTCGCGGCTGGACCGCACGATCTGCTCGAGCGCAGGCGGCGACGCGCTGGCGGCCACCTACGGCGCCAAGGTCGGCATGCATGTCGAGCATTTCAGCGAGAGCCGGCTGATCCTGATCTGGGGCAGCAACAGCATCACCTCCAACCTGCACTTCTGGACCTTTGCGCAGCAGGCCAAACGCGCCGGTGCCACGCTGGTGGCGATCGACCCGCGGCGCACCGAGACTGCCGACAAGTGCCACCGCCACATCGCGCTGCTGCCCGGCACCGACGGCGCGCTGGCGTTGGGGCTGATGCACGAGTTGATCGTGCACGACTGGCTGGACCACGACTTCCTGGGCCGCCACGTCAACGGCTGGCCCGCCCTGCGCGAGCGCGCGCTGCAGTGGCCGCCCGAGCGTGTGGCGGCGGTGTGCGCCATCAGGGCCGATGAGGTGCGGCAGCTGGCGCACGAATACGGTCACACGCGGCCGGCGGCGATCCGGCTGAGTTACGGCATGCAGCGCGTGAAGGGTGGCGGCAACGCGGTGCGGCTGATCGCGCTGCTGCCCTGCCTGACGGGCGCCTGGCGGCACCGCGCGGGCGGTCTGCTGCTGTCGAGCTCGGGCTGGTTCAGGAACGCGCGCGACGACTTCGCGCTGCAACGGCCCGATCTGCTGGCCGGGCGCAACCCGCGCACGATCAACATGAGCACCATCGGCGACGACCTGCAGCGCGAGGCATCGCCCGGCTTCGGCCCGCAGGTGCAGGCGGTTGTGGTCTACAACAGCAACCCGGTGGCGGTGGCACCGGACAGCCGGCAGGTGGTGGCCGGCTTCGAGCGCGAGGACCTGTTCACCGTGGTGCTGGAGCACTTCCTGACCGACACCGCCGACCATGCCGACATCGTGCTGCCGGCGACCACGCAGCTCGAGCACTGGGACGTGCACATGGCCTACGGCCACACCTACGCGCTGATCAACGAGCCGGCCATCGCCCCGCTGGGCGAATCGCGCTCGAACGCGCAGATCTTTCGCGATCTGGCCGCACGCATGGGCTACACCGAGGCCTGCTTCGCCGACAGCGACGAGGCGCTGGCGCGTTCGGCCTACAGGCCCGAGGTGGTGGACTTCCAGGCCTTGCGGGCCCGCGGCTGGGTCAAGTTGCCGATCGCCGATGCGCCATTCGCCGAAGGTGGATTCCCTACCGAGGACGGCCGCGCCATCGTCGATGCGCCCGGGCTGGGCGTGCCCGACTTCGTGCCCAACTACGAGAGCGCGCAGTCGACGCCTGCGCTGGCCGCGCGCTACCCGCTGGCGATGATCTCGCCGCCGGCGCGGCACTTCCTCAACTCCACCTTCGTCAACGTGATGAGCCTGCGCGCCATCGAGGGCGAGCCGCTGCTGGAGATCCACCCGCAGGACGCCGCCGCGCGCCAGCTGGTCAGCGGCGCGCTGGTGCGCGTCTTCAACGACCGCGGCAGCTATGTCTGCAAGGCCGAGGTGAGCGCGCGCGCGCGGCCCGGCGTGGTCAACGGCCTGGGCATCTGGTGGCGCAAGCTGGGCCTGCAGGGCACCAACGTCAACGAACTCACGCACCAGCGGCTGACCGACATCGGCCGCGCGCCGGCCTTCTACGACTGTCTCGTCGAGGTGGCCGCGGCGTGAGGCGCCCCGCCGCTGCGTTGCTGGTGGTCACGGCGGCGCTGCTGGGCGGCTGCGGCACTGCGGGTTACTACGCGCAGTCGGTGGGCGGGCATCTGGATCTGCTCAGCCGCGCGCGACCGGTCAGCGATTGGCTGGCCGACCCGGCCACGCCGGCACCGCTGCGCGAGCGGCTGCTGCTGAGCCAGCGCCTGCGCGACTTCGCGGTCAGCGAGTTGAAGCTGCCCGACAACAGCAGCTACCGGCGCTTTGCCGACCTGCAGCGCAGCGCGGTGGTCTGGAACGTGGTGGCTGCGCCCGAGTTGTCGCTGAAGCTCAAGACCTGGTGCGTCCCGCTGCTGGGCTGCATGGGCTACCGTGGCTTCTTCGACCGCGCTGCCGCCGATGCGCTGGCCGCTCAGCTCAAGGCCGAGGGCCTGGAGGTCGACGTCTACGGCGTGCCGGCCTACTCCACGCTGGGCTGGACCGAGTGGCTGGGCGGCGACCCGCTGCTCAACACCTTCATCCGCTGGCCCGAGGGTGAATTGGCGCGCATCGTCTTCCACGAACTGGCGCACCAGGTGGTCTATGTGGCCGACGACACCGCCTTCAACGAGTCGTACGCCACCGCGGTCGAGCGTCTGGGCGGCGAGCGCTGGCTGCAGCAGCACGCGGGTGCTGCCGAGCGCTCCGAGTACGCGGCACTCGACAAGCGTCGGCAGGAGTTCCGCGCGCTGACCGCACGCACGCGCGCCGAGCTGCACGCGCTGTACGCGTCGACGCTGGACGAGGCGGCCAAGCGCGAGCGCAAGGCCGCGCTGATGGCCGCGATGCGCGCGGCGCACCAGGCACTCAAGCAGGATGCCTGGGCTGGCTTTGCCGGCTACGACGGCTGGTTCTCGCGCGCCAACAACGCGACCGTGGCGGTGCAGGGGGTCTACGACGACCTGGTGCCGGGCTTCGAGCGGCTGTTCGAACGCAGCGGGCGCGACTTCGCGCGCTTCCATGCCGAGGTGCGCGCGCTGGCCGCCTTGCCGAAGGCGGAGCGGCACGCCAAACTCGACCTTTCACGCTGAGGAGGCGCCCAATTGACCGATATCAAGATCCACCGACCGCACCAGCTGGGCCTGGCCAAGGCCCGCAAGATCGCCTGGCAGTGGGCCGAAGAGGTGGAGCAGCGCTTCGACATGGCCTGCACCGTGATCGAAGGCGAGACCAGCGACACCGTGGAGTTCACGCGCACGGGCGTCAGCGGGCGGCTGATCGTTGCGCCCTCGCACTTCGAGCTGGAGGCCAAGCTCGGCTTCCTGCTGGGCGCTTTCAGCAAGACCATCGAGCAGGAGATCGAGCAGAACCTCGACGTGCTGCTGGCCAAGAGTGCCGCGTCAGCGAAGAAGGCGGCGCGAAAGAAGTAGGCCCGGCTACTTCAGGCTCTCGATCAGTTCAACGTACTCCGTCATCGCCTCGTCGGCCGACTTGCCCTTGACGGCGGCCCAGGCGTCGTACTTGGCGCGGCCGACCATGTCGGTGAAGCCCGGGCGCTTGCCCTCGACATCGCCTTCGGTGGCCTGCTTGTACAGCGCGTAGATCTTCAGCAGCGTCATGTTGTCGGGCTTCTCCGGCAGCTGCTTGCTTTCGGCGACGGCTTGGTCGAAGGCGGCTTTGATGTTGGCCATGAGGGGTCTCCGTGAGTGGTGCGCTGGGCGAGAATCCGCGCTTGTCGTGCGGCATGTTACTCAGCATCGCCCCCAATCCCGCCCCGCCGAGCCCCGAGGAGAAACCCGATGACCAGCCCCGCCGGCGAGCGCATGTCCCGCGTCGACACCGCATGGCTGCGGATGGACAACGACGTCAACCTGATGCTGATCGTCGGCGTCTGGCTGACGGCATCCGCGGTCTCCATCGAGGCGGTGCGCGAGCGCATCGGCGATCGGATGCTCAAGTACGACCGCTTTCGCCAGAAGGTTCTGGTGGACGCGATGGGTGCCTCGTGGCTGTTCGACGAGGACTTCGACATCAACCACCATGTGGCCTTGCAGAAGCTGCCGCGCGTCCAGGGCCAGAGCGAGCGGGCGGCGCTGCAGCAACTGTGCGGCGAACTGGCCACCACGCCGCTGGACCCGTCGCGGCCGCTGTGGCAGTTCCACCTCATCGAGCGCTACGAAGGCGGCAGCGCGCTGCTGTGCCGCATTCACCACTGCATTGCCGACGGCATCGCGCTGATGGCCGTCACGCAGTCGATCATGGACGGAGGCACCGATCCGCCCAAGCGCCGCCGCCGTGAGGCCGCCGAGAACGGCGATGAGCCCGACTGGCTGGCCGATGCGGTGATCAAGCCGCTGACCGACCTGACCGTCAAGGCCATCGCCATGTACGGCAGCGGGGTGGCGCGGTCGATGGACATGCTGGCCCACCCGCAGCAGCCGCTGCTGGGTTCGATCGAGATGGCCAAGACCGGCTACCAGGTGATCAGCGACGCGGCGGCGCTGGCGCTGATGCCCGACGACTCGCCTACCCGGCTTAAGGGCAAGCCCGTCGGGCGCAAGGTGGTGGCCTGGAACGAGCCGCTGCCGCTGGACGCGGTGAAGGCCGTCGGCAAGGCGCT
>JBBQOR010000205.1:0-5142 GCA_038331055.1 Burkholderiales bacterium | reverse complement strand
GACCCGAGCAAGAACGCCTGGCGCGAGGTGCGCCGCTAGGGTGTCGCCGCCGCGCCCGTTCACTCCGGGCCCGGGGCCGCCTGAAGCACATGAGGCGGCGCCGCGAGCAGATGCGCATCGTCGTTCCAGCCGATCAGCGTGAAGCCCTCGCCGGCATGCAGCAAGCGGTTGATCGAGGCATTGCCCAGCTGCCAGCTGCGCGGTGCCTCCAGCGGCAGGTGGGTCGCGGCACGGTACAGGCAATCGAGCACGCCGCCGTGGGCCACGATGGCGATGCTCTGCCCTGCATGGCGCAGCGCCAGCCTCTCGGCCGCGCCGATGCAGCGGGCGTAGAACACCTCCAGCGATTCGCCGCCCGGCGGCGCGTAATGCGGGTCGCGCCGGCGCCAGCGCCGCGACTGCTCCGGCCATGCAGCCTCGACCTGGCCATGGCTCAGGCCCTCGAAATCGCCGAAACACCGCTCGCGCAGGCCGACATCGGTGCGCACGGCGGTGCCGGTCAAGGGGGTCAACGCCTCCGCGGTCTGCCGCGCGCGCGCCAGGTCGCTGGCATAGACCGCATCGAAGCGCTCATCGGCAAGCGCCGCCGCCAACTGTCGGGCCTGCAGCCGGCCGGCGTCATTGAGCGGAATGTCGGTATGGCCCTGGATGCGCTGCCCGGCGTTCCAGTCGGTCTGGCCGTGGCGCACGGCAACGATGCGCGTGGCGTCCAGCGTCAGCGTCCGATCAGGCGCGGGTTCAGCGTGTAGGTGCCGGAGAAGGTCGCCTCGTCCAGCACATGGCCGGGCAGCGCTGCGCGAACCTGGGCGCCGGTGAAGGCGCCTTCGAGCGACAGCCGCGGCAGATCCAGCGCGTACAGCGTGAACACGTAGTGGTGCACGAGCGAGTCGTTGAAGGGCGGGGACGGCCCGTCGTAGCCGAAGTACTCGCCGGCCATTGCGTCGTCACCCGCGAACCAGCCGGTGTAGTCGTTGAGCCCCTGGCGCACGCCGGCGCGGGCGGCCGGGCCCGGTTTGCCGCGCGACACGAAGCCGCGGCTGTACTCGCCTTCTGAAATGGTCATCGGACGCGGCGGCAGGTCGATCAGCACCCAATGGAAGAAGTCGACGCGCGGCAGATCGGCGGGCACCTCGCGGCCCGGCTGGTTGACGTCATCGGCCCGGCTGGGCACGTCGAAGTCGTGGCAGATGAGCACCAGCGAGCGCGCCGCGGCCGGCACCTCGCTCCATGCCAGATGCGGATTCAGGTTGTCGGAGAAGCCAGCGGAACCGCTGCCGGTCGGGCGGCCGGCGGCATAGCGTTCAGGGATGCGGTCCCCATTCGTCCAACTGTCACTCCAGAGCTTCAAGACCCTCTCTCCCTGATTGCCACCCCTGCTCAGACGCCCCAGACCACCGGTTCGCCAGCGGCCTGCGCCCGCTCGAGCATCTGCACCATCGGCCACACGCGCTGGCGCAAGGTGACGCCGCGCGGCGCTGCGGGCGCGTCGTCGGCGCGCGCATCCTGCGCCCGTCTCCCGGCCTCCTCGGCTTCCTCGGCTTCCTCGGCCGCGACGGCCGCACGCAGCGCCGCAATGAGCTCCGGCATGGCGGCCGCTTCGAAGATTCCTCGGGCAGCGGGCTCGCGGCGCAGCAGCCGCAGCAGCTGGTCGCCGTTGGGGCCCAGCATGATGACGTCGCCAGCGGCCTTGCTGCGGAACTTGTAGATCATCGGTCGATGTCTTCGTGTCGATGCGGAGTCACCGATTGTGCGCCGCGCACTCCGCTGTCCGCGCCGTCCGCGCAGACAGAGGCGGGCTTCAGGTCAGCGCGTGCTGGGCCGGGGCGCGCACGGCCATCACGGGGAGCGGCCCGGCGTGGGGTTCAGCCTGCAGTTCAGCCTGCGGTTCAGAGTGAGGCGCGGCCTCGAGGAAGTAACCCACACGTGGGCGCGGCTGCAGGTACTCGAAGGCCGGGTCGGGCAGCTGGCGCGGGTGCACGCTGCGCCGGATGCCGAGGTTGGGCAGCGTCTCCAGGTTGAGCAGCAGTGCGTCTTCACGCGGGACGCCGCCGTCGTGCACCAGCACACGCGGCTTCAGCGGCCTTGCCGAGTTCACGCCCACCACCATCGCCCAGCGGTCGTCGGTCAGCTGCACCACCGAGCCAGCCGGGTACACACCGACCATGCGGATGAAGGCGTTGAGCATCGCCGTGTCGTACTGCGTTCGGCACTGGGCGAAGATGAACGACAGCGCCTCGTGCGGCGTGAGTGACTTCGCCAGCGGGCCGGGGTTGCACAGGGTGTCGAAGCGATCGACCAGCGCCACCACGCGCGCCGCGACCGACATGCGGTCGGCGTTGAGCCGTGCCGGAAAGCCCGAGCCGTCGGCGTGCTCGTGGTGCTGCGCCACCACACGCAGCGCGCCGATGGTCAGCCCCATGCGCCGGCCCTGTTCGACGCCGTGCTCGACATGATCGCGCCAGGCCTGCATTTCCAGCGCGCTCAGCCGCTGGTCGGCATGGCGCAGCGCCTCGGGCAGCTCCAGCGTGCCCGCGTCGTGCACCAGCGCGCCGACGCCCAGGTCGAGCATCTCATCGTCGTCCAGCCCCAGCACCTGCCCGAGCAGCAGCGAGACCACCGTCACGTTCACCGCGTGCGCGGCCAGAGGGTCGCCGAAGGGCTGGCCGAGCAGGCGTATCGAGACCTCACCGCCCTGGCGCACCTGGCCCACCAACTGCGTCGCCAGCAATTGCGCGGCCTGTCCGGCGGCCTGCGGCTGGGTGCTCACGCGGTGGTGCAGTTCGCTCACCATGCGGCCGGCCTCGGTGTACTGGCGTTCGCAGTGCGGGGAATGCGCGCGGGGGGACGAGGCCACCGCCAGGCGCAAGGGCAGCTGAAGCTCGTTGACCACGGCGTGGCCGTCACCGGCCGCGGCTGGGGTGGCGTCGGCGTGCGGTTCGGCGATCTCAGTTGGCACCGGGTGGGCCGGCGTCGCGACTGCTGCGGCAACCCCGTCGAGCAGCCTCGAAGGCTCGGCCGGCAGTTCGCTGCGCTCGGGCGACCAGCGCACCTGCTTCAAGCCCAGCCCGTGCAGCGTGGCGATCTGATCCGGCCCGCTGATGCGGAAGCTCGAGCGCGGGAACGGATGCGACATCCACCCCAGATCGAGGTGGATGAACATGCCTGTGCGCAAGTCTTGTACGGCAACGGTGTCAGACATCGAGCGTCCAGATCAGGGCGATGCGAACGCGCATCCCCACCGACGCCTCTTCGGCCCGCCGGGCACCGGCTTGAGCGCCGGCCGCGCCGGCTGTGACAGACCGCATGCAATTGGCCTCGGGCGGCCCCTGGATCAACTGTGTGATGATCGAATCTGCCCTCATGGCCCGGTTTCCCAGGGGCGGCCTCGAGGTCAGCCAGGAGCCTGAATGACCACCGACGCCTACATCTGCGACGCCATCCGCACTCCTTTCGGCCGCTATGGCGGCGCGCTGGCCACGGTGCGCACCGACGACCTGGCCGCCCTGCCGATCAAGGCGCTGATGGCGCGCAACCCCGAGATCGACTGGGCCGCGCTGGACGATGTGATCTACGGCTGCGCCAACCAGGCCGGCGAAGACAACCGCAACGTCGCGCGCATGGCCGCGCTGCTGGCCGGGCTGCCGATCAGCGTGCCCGGTGCCACGCTGAACCGACTGTGCGGTTCGGGCCTGGACGCCTTGGGCAGCGCCGCGCGCGCCATCAGGGCCGGCGAGGCGCGGCTGATGATCGCCGGCGGGGTGGAGAGCATGAGCCGCGCGCCCTTCGTGATGCCGAAGGCCGAAACCGCCTTCAGCCGCGGCAACGCCGTGTACGACAGCACCATCGGCTGGCGCTTCATCAACCAGCTGATGAAGGAGCAGTACGGCGTCGACTCGATGCCCGAGACGGCGGAGAACGTAGCCGCCGAGTGGCGCATCGGGCGCGAGGCGCAGGACCGCATGGCGCTCGCCAGCCAGACCAAGGCGGTGGCGGCGCAGCAGCGCGGCTTCTTCGACGCCGAGATCGTGCCCGTGACGCTGCCGCAGAAGAAGGGCGAGCCGCTGGTGGTGGCGCACGACGAACATCCGCGCGAGACCTCGCTGGAGTCGCTGGCGCGGCTCAAGGGCGTGGTGCGCGCCGACGGCACGGTGACCGCCGGCAATGCCAGCGGCGTTAACGACGGCAGCTGTGCATTGCTGCTGGCCAGCGAGGCGGCCGCGCTGCGCCACGGGCTGAGGCCGCGCGCGCGCATTCTGGGCATGGCCACCGCCGGCGTGGCGCCGCGCATCATGGGCATCGGCCCGGCACCGGCCACGCGCAAGGTGCTCGAGCTCACCGGCCTGACGCTGGCGCAGATCGACGTGATCGAGCTCAACGAGGCCTTTGCCGCGCAGGGGCTGGCTGTCCTGCGTGAGGTGGGCCTGGCCGACGACGACCCGCGCGTCAACCCCAACGGCGGCGCCATCGCGCTGGGCCACCCGCTGGGCGCCAGCGGCGCGCGGCTGGCCACCACCGCCGTCAATCAGCTTCACGCCAGCGGCGGCCGCTACGCGCTGTGCACGATGTGCATCGGCGTCGGGCAAGGCATCGCGCTGGTGCTCGAACGCGTCTGAAGCCACCGGGAGAGCGCCCTTGATCGACCTGCTCGACATCCGCTACGTGCGCCTGGGCACGCGCGACCTGCTCGGCGCCGACCGCTTCGCGCGTGAGGTGGTGGGCCTGCAGCGTGTGCGCGAGGAAGCCGGCGCGATCTACTACCGCAGCGACGACCGCGACCACACGCTGGTCTACTTCGAAGGCGACCCGGCCGACCACACGGTGGGCTTCGGGCTGGCCGACGCCGGCACACTGGACGCCGCCGCAGCGCAGCTCAGCGACGCCGGCCTGGTGGTGAAGGCGTATGACAGCGCGGCCTGCGCAGATCGCCATGTGCAGGCCGGCTTGGCCTTCAGCGACCCCAGCGGCAACCGCATCGAGCTGGTGGCCGGGCCGCACCACAGTGGGCGGCGCTATTTCGCCGCGCGCGACGCCGGCATCACCGGCTTCAGCCATGTCGGCCTGTGCAGCACCGACCCAGCACGCGACGAGCGCTTCTGGACCGGCACCCTGGGCGCGCGGGTCAGCGACCGCATCGGCAGCGCG
>JBBQOR010000204.1:0-5155 GCA_038331055.1 Burkholderiales bacterium | reverse complement strand
CCACACTCACCCTCGTCAACAAGGCGCGGACCGTCGGCGGCACTGGCGCAAGTCTGCGCATGAGCAAGAGATCGGACGGAACTATCACCGTAACGGGCTCCATCGGACGGAACTCGCCCACACGACGTTATTCGTATGTGATTGATGATCCGGCGATGTTCACCACTGGCGCTTTCCGCGCGGCCTTGCAGGCTGCCGGCGGACTGTGGGTGTTCGTCGACAACCTGCGCGGCGGCTGGTTCAACAGCGCCGGCGCCAGCGGAGGCTTTGCTGCCGGTCCCTGGCAGACCGGCACCGGCCACATCGGCGCCCCGACGGGACAGGGCAATGGCGATCGTTTTCTGTCGGCCGACGGTGTGCACCCCAACGCGGCCGGAAGTCATCATCTGGGCTCGCGCCTGGCGAGCGACCTGCGCGCCGCCATCCTTGCGCTGTAAGCAGTCTGTCATGTGAAAGTCCTGCGGCAGCCCGGGGCAACTCCTCGGCTACTTCGGACTAGTGCGAACGACTTTCCGCAGTCACCGCCGCCAACCACACTGCGGGCACGGACAGCGACGAGTTTGGCGAGCACAGGCGGGCGGCGATGAGAGTAGTTTTGGTGAGCATGAATTTCGCGCCCGAGCTCACCGGCATCGGCAAGTACTCGGGCGAGATGGCCCAGGGTCTGGTGGCGCGTGGCCACCAGGTGCATGTGGTCTGCGCGCCACCGTATTACCCCCACTGGTCGGTGACCCCCGGCTACCGTGCCGGTGCCTACAGCCTGGCGCAGCCGCAACCGGGCCTGTGGATTCACCGCTGCCCGGTCTGGGTTCCGCAGCGCCCGGGCGGCCTGGCGCGCGTGCTGCACCTGGCGAGCTTCGCGCTCTCAAGCCTGCCCGTGCTGGTGCGGCTGGTCTGGTGGCGCCCGGACGTGGTCTTCACCGTCGCACCGGCTCTGCTGTGTGCGCCGGGGGCCTGGCTGCTGGCGCGCCTCAGTGCCGCGCGCGCCTGGCTGCATGTGCAGGACTTCGAGATCGATGTCGCCTTCGCACTGGGCTTGCTCGGCGCGCGGCCGTTCATTCGCCGCGCGATCAATCGGCTGGAGTCCTGGCTGCTGCGGCGCTTCGACACCGTCTCGACACTGTCCGGTCGCATGCGTCAGCGGCTGGTGGACAAGGGTGTGCCGGCTGAGCGCACGCGGCTGCTGCCCAACTGGGTCGACCTGGGCCGGATCCATCCGCTGGACGCGGGCAGCGACGGCGCCGCGCGCTCTGCCGCGCTGCGTGAGCGGCTCGGCATCGGCGCCGGACAGGTGGTGTGCCTGTTCTCGGGCACGCTCAATCGCAAACATGGGCTCGACACCTTGCTGGCCGCCGCGCGATGCCTGCAGGATGACCACGGCATCGTGATCGTCGTCTGCGGCAACGGTGAACTGCGTGACAGCCTGCAGGCCGCCTGCGCCGGCCAGACGAACCTGCGCTTCATCGACCTGCAGCCCGCGGCCGAACTGAACGTGCTGCTGAACATGGCCGACATCCAGTTGCTGCCGCAGATGCGCGGCGCGGCCGACCTGGTGATGCCGTCCAAGCTCGCCGGCATGCTGGCCAGCGGCCGGCCGGTGGTGGTGGCCGCCGAGCCTGGCACCGAACTGGCCGACGCCGTGCACGGTGCTGGCGTGCTGTTCGCGCCCGAGTCGGTGGACGGCCTGGTGGCCGCGCTGCGCGCGCTGGCCGCCGACCCGGCCGCGCGCATCCGGCTGGGCCATGCCGCACGTCTCGAGGCCGAGCGCGAATGGGGCGCGTCCGCGGTCTTCGACGGCCTGTCGGCCGCCTTGCAGACCCCGCAGCGCACGCGCCGACCCGCAGCCGGGTCACTGGCCAGTCACGGGGCACGGCGACACTCGTCCGAGGTGGCCGGGCAGGCTGCGCCGGCGGCGACCAAGGGCGTTCGTTATCCGGGCTTCACGTTGCTCGAACTGCTGGTGGTGATGGTCATCATCGGGCTGCTTGCCGCCTATGTCGGGCCGAAGTACTTCTCGCAGGTGGGGCAGTCGGAAGTGAAGAGTGCACGCGCGCAGATCGTCGGCTTCGAGAAGGCGCTCGACCAGTTCCGCATCGACGCCGGCCGCTATCCCGGCACCGAACAGGGTCTGGCGGCCCTGGTGACGCGGCCGGGCAACCTGCCCCGCTGGAACGGGCCGTACCTGGGCAAGGCGATTCCGGCTGACCCCTGGGGTCATGCCTACCAGTACAAGGCCCCCGGCGAACACGGCGAGTACGACATCGTCTCGCTGGGCCGGGATGGCCGCCCGGGCGGCGAAGGCCTGGACGCCGACATCGGCAACTGGTGACGCGGCGCAAATCCGCTGCCTTGCTGTCTCTCCTCCTTCATCGATGCAGTTCGCCATCCAAGCCATCGACCGGCAGCAGCCCGTGTCGCTGACCCTCGACGCCGCGGATGCGGCGCAGGCGCGCGCACAGGCCGAACAACAGGGCCTGGCCGTGCTGACGGTGCGTCCGCTGCGTCGGGGTCTGGCGTGGCCGGGCAGCACGGCCGCGTTTCCGCTGCTGCACTTCAACCAGAGCCTGCTGCTGCTGCTGAAGGCCGGCCTGTCGATCGTCGAAGCGGTCGACACGCTGGCCGACCGCGAGATGCGTGCCGACGTCAAGCGCGCGCTGACGCAACTGCGTGCGCGCCTGGGCGTCGGGCTGTCGCTGTCTGCGGCGCTGGCAGAACAGCCGGCGGCTTTCCCGCCGCTGTACGTGGCCGGCATCCGGGCCAACGAGACGACCGGCGGCCTCGTCGATGCCATCGAGCGCTTCAACCAGTACCAGGTGCGTGCCGACCAACTGCGCAAGCGTCTGGTCGGCGCGGCCATCTATCCCACGCTGATCCTTGGCGTCGGCCTGCTGGTGCTGTTGTTCTTGATGCTCTACGTGGTGCCGCGCTTCAGTGTCGTCTTCGAGGACATGGGCGACCGCGTGCCGTGGATGTCGCGCGTGCTGCTGGACTGGGGGCGGCTGATGCACAGCCACGGCGGCGCGGTGCTGCTGGCGCTTCTGGCCGGCGCCGCGGCGCTGGCCTGGGCGGGCGGGCGCCCGCCGGTGCGCGCCGCGCTGGCGCGCACGCTGATGCGCATCCCGCGCCTGGGCGAGTTCGCCCGCGTCTACCAGCTGGCCCGCTTCTACCGTGCGCTGGGCTTGCTGATGATGGCCGGCACGCCGGTGCTGCCCTCGCTGGACCTGGCGCGCGGCCTGCTGCCGCTGCCGCTGCAGGATGCGCTGGCGCGCGCGCGCCGCGAGATCTCCGAAGGCCAGACGCTGTCGGCCGCTTTCGACCACCACGGACTGACGACCGTGGTCTCGCGCCGGCTGCTGCGCGTGGCCGAGCAGACCGGCGCGATGGGCGAGATGCTCGAACGCAGCGCCACCTTCCATGACGAGGACATCGCCCAGTCCATCGAGTGGGCCGTGCGCCTGTTCGAGCCCTTGCTGATGGTGCTGATGGGGGTGGTCATCGGCGGTGTGGTGCTGTTGATGTACGCGCCGATCTTCGAGCTGGCGGGCAGTCTGCAATGAACGCCGTCTCCGAGCCCCGGGTGCAGGCCGCCGCAGCGGCGCAGCGGCTGACGCCCGCCGTCGTGCGCCAGGCGCGCGAGCAGGCCCGCACCGGGCAGCACGGCGTGATGCAGGCGCTGCACGAACTGATCGATCTGCCGCCCGATCTGCTGCTCGAGGCCACCGGCTGCGCGATGCAGTTGCCGGTGCTCGATCTGGCAGCGATGAACGAGCTGTCGCCGGCCTTCGACCTGCTGCCCTTTGCCCTGGCGCTGCGTCGCGGCTGCCTGGCGCTGCGCCGCGGCCGCGATCCGATGCTGGTGCTGGCCGATCCCTTCGATCACGATCTGCTGGCCGGCTGCGCCGAGCAGCTCGGCACCGCGCACGAACTGGCCCTGGCGAGTGCCGACGACATCGCCGCCTACCTGGCACGGCACGAGGATTCGTTGCGCGCCATCGACAGTGCGCTGCCGGCGGCGGGGCTCGACAGCGGGGACGTCGTCGGTTTGGAAGACCTGTCGATGCGCAGCATCGGCGAAGGTACCAGCGTGGTCGTCAAGCTGCTGCAGTCCACGCTGTACGACGCGCTGAAGGCGGGGGCCAGCGACGTGCACCTGGAGTGCGGGCCTGCCGGGCTGGCCATCAAGTACCGGCTCGACGGCACGCTGTCGCAGGTGGGATCGGTGCCTGGCCGCGAGGTGGCCGAGCAGGTGCTGTCGCGGCTGAAGGTGATCAGCGAGCTCGACATCGCCGAGCGCCGCGTGCCGCAGGACGGGCGCTTTCGCGTCAGTGCGCTGGGGCGCGAGATCGACTTCCGCGTCTCGATCATGCCCAGCATCCACGGCGAAGACGCGGTGGTGCGCGTGCTCGACCGGCGCACGCTGGCAGAGCAGGTCAGCGGCCTGCGGCTGGACGCGCTGGGCTTCGACGAACCCACGCTGGCGGCGGTGCGGCGCCTCACGCGCGAGCCCTACGGCCTGCTGCTCGTCACCGGGCCCACCGGCAGCGGCAAGACGACCACGCTGTATGCCGCGCTGTCGGAGATCAACCACGGCCACGACAAGATCATCACCATCGAAGACCCGGTCGAGTACCAGCTGCCGGGCATCCTGCAGATTCCGGTCAACGAGAAAAAAGGCCTGAGTTTCGCGCGCGGCCTGCGCTCGATCCTGCGCCACGACCCCGACCGCATCATGGTCGGCGAGATCCGTGATGCCGAGACCGCGCAGATCGCCGTGCAGGCGGCGCTCACCGGGCATCTGGTGCTGTCCTCGGTGCACGCGAACAACACCTTCGACGTGATCGGCCGCTTCACCCACATGGAGATCGACCCGTACAGCTTCGTCTCTGCGCTGCGCGGGGTGCTGGCGCAGCGGCTGGTGCGTATCAACTGCCCGCACTGCAGCGCGGCGGTCGAGCTGTCGCACGCGGCGCTGGCCGAGGCCGGCATCGGGCGCGAACGGCTCGAAGGCGCGCGCTTCAGGGCCGGACGTGGCTGCGGCAAGTGCCGCGGCACGGGCTTCAAGGGCCGGCGCGCTGCCGGCGAGCTGCTGCTGCTGGATGACCGCCTGCGTGAGCTGATCGTGGCCCGCGCGCCGGCACGGCAGATCAAGGACACC
>JBBQOR010000203.1:0-5158 GCA_038331055.1 Burkholderiales bacterium | reverse complement strand
AGTAAAAAGCGCCAGGAAGTCGGCCGGCGACAGCCCTTGAGTACCCAGCAGCACCGCGTTCATCGCGCCAGCCTGTGCCAGGCGGTGAACCAGGCGACCACACCCAGCCCCAGCACCACCCACACCAGCGGCCAGCGCAGCACACCGACGGCCAGCAGCGTCAGGCCGGCGAAGCCTGCGCAGCCGATGCGGCCCATCGGATTGCCGGCCAACGCGGGCAGCAGCTTGAGGGCCGTCGACAGGATCAGGCCCGCCGCTACCGCCCCCATGCCACGCAGCGCGCCGGCCACCGCCGGCACTTCCGCGAACTCCGTATACAGCGCGGCCAGCAGCAACACCACCACCAGCGGCAGCGCCAGCAGGCCGCTGGTGGCCGCCAGCGCACCGCGCCAGCCGAAGAAGCGGTCGCCGATGATCAGCGCCATGTTGACGATGTTCGGCCCGGGCAGGACCTGGCCGATCGACAGGATGTCGACGAATTGCTCGCTTGTCAGCCAGCGCCGACGCTCGACCAGTTCGCGCTGCGCGACAGGCAGCACGCCGCCGAAGCCCTGCATCGCCAGCGCCGTGAAGGCGGTGAACAAGTGGCCCGGAGATGCCGGCACGGCCAGCGGCGATTCAGGCACCCGCAGTCCCCCGGGTCTGGCGCAGGATCCACACGCTGATCAGGATGGCCGCGGCCATCCAGGCGAAGCCGGCCGCAGGCAGCAGGCTGTATCCGCTGATCGCCATCAGCGCGCCGCCGCCGGCAGCGCCCACCGCCTGGCCGAGGTAGATCGCCGAGGTATTCAGTGCCAGCGTGGCGCCGGCCAGCGCAGGCGCCGCCACCCCGGCGCGCGCTTGCTGCGCGGAGTTCGACGAGAAGCAGCCCAGCGCCCAGGGCAGCAGCACCAGACTCATGCCCAGCAGCCCGCCGGCCAGCGGCCAGCAGGCGATCGACAGCGCCATTGCCGCCAGGCCCAGCGTCACGCAGCGGCCGGCGCCCAGGCGGTCGATCCAGCGTGTCAGCAGCAGGTTGCCCAGCAGCCCGAAGGCGCCGAACCAGAAAAACAGCAGGCTCACCTCGCCCGGGCCGACGCCGATCACCTGGCGGAAGTACGGCGCGAAGTAGGTGAACAGCGTGAACTGCCCGCTGCCCGACAAGGCGGTCACCGCGATCAGCGCCATCAGCACCCGGTTGGTGAACACCGCCCGCCAGGCGGCCAACGACAGGGCCGGGGGCTTGATGCCCGAAGGCATCGCGCGCCACACGGCCAGCGCTGCCGCGGCAGAGAACACACCCACCAACGCGTAAGCCCAGCGCCAGCCGAAGGACTCGCCGACGTAGCTGTGCAGCGGCATGCCGATCACCGACGACAGCGACCAGCCGAGGAAGATGAAGGCGATCGCCCGGCCGCGGCGCTGCACCGGCACCATCGTGGCGATAACGGCCGCCGCCTGCGGCGTGAAGACGGCCGCGCCCAGCACGGCCAATGTGCGCACCGGCAGCAGGCTGGCGAAGTTGGGCATCAGCGCGCACAGTACGTGGCCGATGGCGAACCAGACCAGCGACAGGGTCAGCAAGCGGCGCCGGTCCCAGCCGCCGATGGCTGCGGCCATCAGCGGCGCGCCCAGCGCGATAGCCAGCGAAGCCACGCTGACCAACTGCCCACCGACCGCCACCGACACACCCAGCGAGCGCACCAGATCGTTGAGCGAACCGGCCGCCACCATCACGCCGCAGCCGATGGCAAAGTTGCCCGAGGCCAGAGACCACTCCAGCGAACGCTGAGATCGCGCGGCCGGCACTGGCAGCGCCTCGCCCGACGGCGGCACCGTTGCCGCCGGGGCGAGCGGGGTCACCGCAGCACCTTCAGCGCATCGGGGTTGATGATGTGGGTCGGCTGCTTGGCGACGAAGTTGACGACGTTGTCAAAGGCGGCGCCAAAGTACAGCTCGTAGCTGTCATGCTCGACATAGCCGATGTGCGGCGTGCACACTGCATTTTCCAGCCGCAGCAGCGGATGGCCCTGCAAGATGGGCTCGCTCTCGAACACGTCCACCGCCGCCAGCCCCGGCCGGCCGCGGTTGAGGGCCGAAACCAGCGCGTTCTCCTGCAGCAGTTCGGCACGCGATGTGTTGACGAACAGCGCGCTGGGTTTCATGCGCGAGAGGTCGTCCAGGCCGATCACGCCGCGCGTCTGGTCGGTCAGGCGCAGGTGTACGCTGAGAACGTCGCTGCGCTCGAAGAACCCGGCGCGCTCTGCGGCCGTGTCCACCCCGTCGGCGCGCGCAGCCTCCAGCGAGGCCTCGCGCCCGTGCACCAGCACGTGCATGCCGAAGGCGCGGCCGTAGCCGGCCACCAGCCGGCCCACCCTGCCGTAGCCCCAGATGCCCAGCGTCTTGCCGGACAACACCATGCCGATGCCGAAGTTGGCCGGCATCGAGGCGGCCTTCAGGCCCGACTGCTGCCAGGCGCCATGCTTGAGATTGCCGATGTACTGCGGCAGCCGGCGCATCGAAGCCATGATCAGTGCCCAGGTCAGCTCGGCCGGCGCGGTGGGCGAGCCCACGCCCTCGGCGACGGCAATACCCAGCCGGGTGCAGGTGTCCAGGTCGATGTGCGAGCCCACCTTGCCGGTCTGCGAGATCAGCTTGAGCTTGGGCAGCTTTTCCAGCAGCGCGCGCGGGAAATGCGTGCGCTCGCGGATCAGCACCAGCACATCGGCATCACGCAGCCTCACCGAAAGCTGCCCGATGCCCTTGACGGTGTTGGTGAACACCTTGGCGTTCAGCGGTTCGAGCCGGGCGGCGCACTTGAGCTTGCGCACCGCATCCTGGTAGTCGTCGAGAATGATCACGTTCATGGCTCGATCGATTGTGCCTTGCGCGCCACGACCGACCCCCCGATTCCCACCCGACGGAGACAAGACGATGACCACCCTCTCGATGTACTCGGCCAGCGTGCCGGTGATGAGCCGCATGCTCGAAAACCTGCTGGTGTGGCTGGACAAGGCCCACGTGCACGCCCAGGCACGTGGTTTCGAGCCCGATGCGTGGCTGCAGCAGCGGCTGGCGCCTGACATGCTGAACTTCGCCCGCCAGGTGCAGGTGGCCTGCGACACCGCCAAGGGCTGCGCCACCCGGCTGGCCGGCGAGCCGGTGCCCAGTTGGGAAGACACCGAAACGACGCTGGAGCAGTTGCGTGCGCGCGTGCGCCGCACGCTCGACCTGCTGCAATCGCTGGCCGCCGAGCGTTTCGAGGGCGCCGAGACGCGTGAGGTCGTGCTGTCGCAGAGGGGCGGCGGCCAGGTGCGTCAGGACGGTCTGAGCTACCTGCAGCAGCGTGCGCTGCCGAACTTCTTCTTCCACATCACCACCGCATACGCGCTGCTGCGCCAAGGTGGCGTGGACATCGGCAAGGCCGACTACCTGGGCCGCTGAGCGCCCGGCGGGCCGGCGGGCCGACGGCGAGCTACTGGGCCTGCAGTGCCACCCCGCGGCCGAAGACCGGGAACACCGTGTCGAGGCTGCGATGCAGCGTTGACGGCCAGCCGCCGTGGCCGTGGTTGCCGCGTTCGAGTTCTTCGAAGACCGCCGAGCGCAGCATCCACAGGTCGATCGGCTCTTCGGCGCGGCGCAGTTGCCGGCGCAGCCAGTCGGCGCGTTCGCCGGGCAGCCCGTCGACGGCCTGCAGGAAGCTGGCCTTGAGATCGACGAAGGTTCGGCGGGCCGCCATGCGCGCCAGCCGGTCACCCGGCATTCCGCTGCCCGGCAATGCGCTGTAGTTGCAGAAGTCGCGCGGTTCGATGTTCATGAGGCCAACGGCGTGAAGGCCGAGCGCGGCGCGCGCGTCGGAAAGTGGCGGTTCAGTTCGCCCAGGCGGCGCTCGGCTTCCTGCTGGCTGTGCGACACCGCGACCAGCCGGTAGACGTCAGGGCGCAGGTGCCACAGCTCGCGCAGGGATCGCGCCAGGCCGATGCGCCGGCGCAGTTCGGCGCGGGCGCAGGCGTCCTGCTCGGGCAGGTGGTCAAGACAGTGCAGAAAGTCTTCGCGCACCCGGGGCAGCCGGTTGATCGGCGGCGCGGCATCGGCCGGGGTCGGCGCCGACAGCCAGAACAGCATGCGCCGCCAGGGCGAGTCGGGCGGCACCCGCAGCGAAGGCGGGCAGACCTCGATGCGCAGCATGCTGCTGGGCACCGCGCAGGCGTCCGGGTGGGTGGGCCGGGCAAGTCGTGGACGGGTGAATCGAGTGAACATCATGCTTTGTGACATCGGACACATCGGGTTGGAACTTGAGTCATTCTGTGCAGCGCGTGGTGGGCACGAAGCGCTGAGAAGGCGCCGCCAGCCCGGCCTGTTTTGCGCCGTGGTCAGCGCCGACGCGGCCTGATACGCTGCGCGCTGCACGCGCCGCAACAGGCGCCAGGAGCCGGCATGGGTTGGCGCAGAGGGTTGGTGATCGCGTCAGGCGTGGTGCTGGTTGGGCTGGCCGGCGCCCTGGCGCTGTACGCGCAACGCGTGCTGCCCCAGACCGAGGGCGTGCAGCCGGCACCCGGGCTCATCGCGCCGATGCGCATCGAGCGCGACGCCGATGGCATTCCGACGCTGCGCGCGGCGACCTTGCCCGATGCGGTCTATGCGCTCGGCGTGGTGCACGCGCAAGACCGGCTGTGGCAGCTGGAAACGCACCGCCGCATCGGCGCCGGGCGGTTGGCCGAGGCCTTCGGCGCCGGGGCGCTGGAGACCGACCGCTTCTTGCGTGCGCTGGGGGTGCGCCACGCCGCAAAGGCGCAGTGGGCCGCGATGCGCGGCGAGGCGCGCGCGATCGTGCTGGCCTACACCGCAGGCATCAATAGTGTGCTGCGCACACTGCGCGCAAGACCCCCCGAGTTTCTGATCCTGGGCCTGCAACCCGAAGACTGGAGCCCGGTGGACACGCTGGCCTGGGCCATCATGATGTCGTGGGACCTGGGCGGCAACTGGTCGTCAGAGTTGCTGCGGCTGCAGTTGTCGGCGCGCCTGCCAGCGGCGCGCATCGCCGAGTTGATGCCGGCGGCGCCCGGCGGCAGCCTGCCCGCGACGGCGGATTACCCGACGCTGTACCGCACGCTCGGGCTCGACGGCCGCACACGGCAGGCCTTTGCCGACCTGCCAGGGCAGGCACCGCCTTCAGGCG
>JBBQOR010000202.1:0-5163 GCA_038331055.1 Burkholderiales bacterium | reverse complement strand
GCTCGGGGTAGCGCTGCAGCGCGACCACGACGCCGAACACCGTCATCGGCAGCCCGCGGCGGTCGAACTCGCGCAGCAGGCGCCAGATGCCGGCGCGCGAGCCGTACTCGTACATCGACTCCATCGTCATGTGCCGGTTTTCGTAGGCCTGCGCGGTGACGAGCTCGGACAGGAAGGTCTCGCTGGTGGGGTCGCCGTGCAGCGGGTTGTTCTCGCCGCCCTCTTCGTAGTTGAGGACGAACTGCACTGCGATGCGTGCACCGCCCGGCCAGCGTGCGTGCGGTACCTCGGCGCCGTAGCCGCGCAGGTCTCGGGGGTAGGGCAGAGGCTTGTTCATTGGCGGGCAGTGGCGGCGCGGGCGGGCCGCCTGGCGGACGGTGGAGGGGTTGTGACAGGGACCAGCGGACCGGCAGGCCGCAGCGTGCGCGCCAGGTCGTTCACCCGCGGGTGCAGCCTCAGATTGCGCTCGACATGGCCGAGGTGGCTGGCCATGAGGCGCGCCGCGGCGCGTGCATCGCGCCGCTGCAGCGCATCGACGATGGCCACATGCTCGTGCTGCGAATGCTCGGCCGAGTGCGAGGACTGGTACATCAGCGAGATCAGCGAGGAGCGCGAGAGCAGGTCGGCCAGCAGCTGCGCCAGCACCTCGTTGCCCAGCATGCGCGCCAGCACCACGTGAAAGTCGGCCAGCAGCCGCGTACGGCCGGTCACGTCGGTGCGCGAGACCGCCTCGCGCTCGGCCGCCAGATGCGCGCGCAGCTCGGCGATCTGCTCGTCGCTGATGCGTGCGCACAGCGCTTGCACCATCGCTGATTCGAGCATGCGGCGCACGTCGAACACCTGCTGCGCCTCTTCGACACTGGGCTCGGCGACGAAGGCGCCGCGGGCCCGCTCCAGCGTGACCAGCCGGTCGCGGCTCAACTGCATCAGCGCCTGGCGCACGAGCGTGCGCGAGACCTTGAAGATGTCGGCGATGGGTTGTTCGGCCAGCTTGGTGCCGGGCATCAGCCGCCGCTCGACGATGGCGGCGGTGATCGAATCGACGATGCGCCGCGTGCTGTCAGGGTGGGCTGCGGGTGCTGCGCGGGATGCCGGCGGAGCTGTCGAGCGAGGCATGTCAGACGCGCTTGAAGTGCATGCGAAAGTGTATACACTTTGCCCGCCGCTGCAACCTGGGGATCGCTCCCACCACGCCATGGGCCACCTCAGCACCCACGTTCTGGACACCGCCCACGGCTGCCCTGCCGCCGGCATGGCCGTCAGCCTGCAGCGCCTGCAGGGCGAAGCTGTGGTGACGCTGAAGACGTCGACGCTCAACGCTGACGGGCGCACCGACGGCCCGTTGCTCGAGGCCGACGAGATGGCCGCCGGCCGCTACCGGCTGCTGTTCGAGGTGGCACCGTACTTTCGCGCGCGCGGCATCTTGCTGCCCGAGCCGGCCTTCCTCGACACCGTTCAGCTGGACTTCGGCATCGCTGATGCCGCGGGCCACTACCACGTGCCGCTGCTGTGCAGCCCGTGGAGCTACAGCACCTACCGCGGCAGCTAGGCGGCGCCGAGACTGCACATGGACGCCTACCTGCTCGACTGGCTCAACCTGCTGCTGCGCTGGGCGCATGTGATCACCGGCATCGCCTGGATCGGCAGCTCGTTCTACTTCGTCTTTCTCGACAGCAACCTGACGCGGCCGAACGACCCCGAGCTGTTGAAGAAGGGTGTCGACGGCGAGCTGTGGGCGGTGCACGGCGGCGGCTTCTACAACCCGCAGAAGTACGCGGTGGCGCCGAAGTCGCTGCCGGCCAACCTGCACTGGTTCTACTGGGAGAGCTACAGCACCTGGCTGACCGGCTTTGCCCTGTTCACGGTGATGTACCTGTTCAACGCCGGAACTTTCCTGGTCGACAAGTCGGTCTTCGACTGGTCGCCCGGCGTGGCCATCGCCGCGGCGCTCGGCTTCCTGGCCGCCTTCTGGATCGTCTACGACCTGATCTGCCGCGCCTTCGGCCAGCGCGCCGGCGGTGACCTGATCGTCGGTGCCGGGGTCACGCTGTTCGTCGTCGCCGCCTCGTGGGTGGCATGCCAGCTCTTCGCCGGCCGCGCCGCCTTCCTGCTGGTCGGCGCGATGATCGCCACGGCGATGAGCGCCAACGTGTTCTTCTGGATCATCCCCGGCCAGCGCACCGTGATCGCGCAGATGAAGGCCGGCCAGCCGGTCGACCCGATCCACGGCGAGCGCGCCAAGCAGCGCAGCGTGCACAACACCTACTTCACGCTGCCGGTGCTGGTGGCAATGCTGTCCAACCACTACGGCTGGCTCTACCAGGGCGCACACAACTGGCTGGTGCTGGTGTTGTTGATGCTGGCCGGCGCGCTGATCCGCCACAGCTTTGTCGCCCGCCACAAGGCGCTGACCAATGGCCACCGGGTGCCCTGGGAGCATGCCGTGGGCGGCACCGCGCTGCTGGTCGGCCTCGCGATCTGGCTGGCCCCCCCGCCGCCGTCGGCCGCGCAGCAGGCTGCTGCTCAGGCCGCTGCGCTGACGCCGGTGTCTGCCGCCGACGTGCGCAGCATCGTCGAGCAGCGCTGCGCGATGTGCCACAACGCCGCGGTGCAGCAGAAGAACGTCGCGCTGCACACGCCCGAGTTGCTCAAGCAGCATGCGCAGGCGGTCTACCAGCAGTCGGTGGTGCTGAAGGTGATGCCGCTGAACAATGCGACCCAGATCACGGACGCCGAGCGCGCCACGCTCAAGCGCTGGTTCGAAGCCGGTGCGCCGGTGAACTGATTTCCCCACACCTTTTTCTTGGAGCTGCCATGCCGCTGATCCATGTCGAACTCTTCGCCGGCCGCACGGCCGAGAAAAAACGTGCCCTGGCCCAGGCCCTGACCGAGGCCACCGTGCGCACGCTGGGTGGCTCGCCCGAGGCGGTGGACATCATCTTCGTCGACGTGAGCAAGGCCGACTGGGCCACCGGCGGCACGCTGTGGAGCGACAAGGCGCCGCCGGCGCCGCCCTTGCCCTGATATGCGCTGACATTTCCTGAGATGACCTGAGATGCCCACGCTGCTGGTGCGCGATGCGCAGCTGCTGGTCACGCAGGACGGCCAGCGGAGAGAGATCGCCGGCGGTTCGCTGTTTGCGCGCGACGGCGTCATCGAGGCCGTCGGCGCAGCCCACACGCTGCCGCAGCAGGCCGATGAGGTGCTCGATGCCAGCGGCCACGTGGTCATCCCCGGCCTGGTCAACACCCATCACCACTTCTATCAGACGCTGACGCGCGTGCTGCCCGCGGCGCAGGACGCCAGCCTGTTCGGCTGGCTGCGTGCGCTGTACCCGGTGTGGGCGCGGTTGACGCCGGAGATGATGGCCGTCAGCACGCAGCTTGCGCTGGTCGAGCTGATGCTGTCGGGCTGCACCACGGCGGCCGATCACCACTATCTGTTCCCCAACGGCTGCCGGCTCGACGACAGCCTCGAAGCGGCGCAGGCGGTCGGCCTGCGCTTTCATGCCTGCCGCGGCGCAATGAGCGTGGGCGAGAGCGCCGGCGGCCTGCCGCCGGACTCGGTGGTCGAGTCCGAAGAAGCGATCCTTGCCGACAGCGAGCGTCTGATCACGCGCTGGCACGACCCGGCTCGATTCGCCCTGCAGCGCATCGTCGTCGCGCCGTGCAGCCCTTTCTCGGTCAGCCGCGGGCTGATGCGCGACGCCGCGCTGCTGGCGCGTCGCCACGGTGTGCATCTGCACACCCACCTGGCCGAGAACGACAGCGACATCGTCTACACCCGGGAGAAGTTCGGTTGCACGCCGGCCGAGTACGCCGAAGACCTGGGCTGGCTGGGGCCCGATGTCTGGCATGCGCACTGCGTCAAGCTCGACGAGGCCGGCATCGCCGCCTTCGCGCGCAGCGGCACCGGCGTGGCGCACTGCCCGGGCTCGAACATGCGTCTCGCCTCGGGCATCGCACCCATCCGCGCGATGCGCGACGCCGGTGTGCCGGTGTCGATCGCCGTCGATGGCTCGGCCAGCAACGACAGCTCGCACCTGCTGGCCGAACTGCGTCTGATGCTGCTGCTGCAGCGCGTGCACGGCGGCGCGGCCGCGATGGGCGCGCGTGAGGCGCTGGAGATCGGCACGCTGGGCGGCGCCCGCGTGCTCGGCCGCGACGACATCGGCGCGCTGGCCCCCGGCATGGCGGCCGACCTGGTGGGCGTGCCGCTGGGCGAGGTGGGCCTGGCCGGTGCCGCGCACGACCCGCTGGCCGCGCTGCTTTTCTGCCAGGTGCCGCGCGTGGGCTTCAGCGTGGTGGCAGGCCGCGTGCTGGTGCGCGAGGGCCAGCCGACGATGCTCGACCTGCCGCGCCTCATCGAGCGCCACACGGCGCTGGCGCAGGAACTGGTGGCCGGCTGAGGGCGACAATCGCGGCCCTGACCGCGACGATGCCCTGGAGACAAACAATGAATGGACTGATGACTGGACAGATGCAGCAACAGCCCCTGCTGATCTCTTCGCTGCTCGTGCACGCCGAGCGCCACCACGGCGGGCAGGAGATCGTTTCCCGCCGCGTCGAGGGTGACATTCACCGCACCAACTACCGCCGACTGGCGGCACGTTCGCGGCGCGTCGCCAATGCGCTCGCCACGCTCGGTGTGCAGGCCGGAGACCGCGTCGGCACGCTGGCCTGGAACGGCTACCGCCACATGGAGCTGTACTTCGGCGTCAGCGGCAGCGGCGCCGTGCTGCATACGCTGAACCCGCGCCTGCATCCTGATCAGGTGGTCTACATCGCCGACCATGCCGAAGACCAGGTGCTGTTCTTCGACCTCAGCTTCCTGCCGCTGGTCGAGGCCGTGGCCGCGCGCGTGAAGACCATCCGCCATTTCGTGCTGATGACCGACCGCGCGCACATGCCCGCCGCCAGCAAGGTGCCCGACCTGCTGTGCTACGAAGAGCTGCTCGAGGCTGCCAGCGACCAGTACGCATGGCCGCAGTTCGACGAGAACGCCGCCAGTTCGCTGTGCTACACCTCGGGCACCACCGGCAACCCCAAGGGCGTGCTCTACTCGCACCGCTCGACGCTCCTGCACAGCTTCGCCGTCTCGGCGGCGGATGCGATCGGCTTCTCGTCCACCGACGTGATCTGCCCCATCGTGCCGATGTTCCAC
>JBBQOR010000201.1:0-5174 GCA_038331055.1 Burkholderiales bacterium | reverse complement strand
GCTGACGGCGCAGAACGTCGAGGTCGAGCTGGTGCTGCAGACGCGCAACCCGGCGCATGTGGCCGAGGTGGTGGCGCGGTTGCAGGCCGCGGGCTTCGCCGCGGCGGTCTACTGAGCGCCAGAAGGCCCGGCAAACCGCGTGCTACATTGCGCCGCATGCAAACCGCCGTGGTCTCCTTTACGTACTTCTGGTCTTCCTGCCGCCCGGCGGCTGGAGAGTCTGACGCGTAGACGAACCCCGCGCAGCCCCCCAGACAACCGCCGGCAACCCCGGCGGTTTTTTGTTGCCTGCAGCAAGGAAGCCCCCGCATGAACGCCAAAGTCACCACCGTCGCCACCGACCGCTACACGCTGTCGGAGAAGACCAGCCAGACCGACGACCAGCGCATTCGCGACGTCACGCCGCTGCCGCCACCAGAGCACCTGATCCGCTTCGTCCCCCTCGCCGGCACGCCGGTGGAAACACTGATCGGCCAGACGCGGCAATCGATCCGCCAGATCATGGCCGGCGACGACCCCCGGCTGCTGGTGATCGTCGGCCCCTGCTCGATCCACGACCCGGCCGCCGCCCTCGAATACGCGCGCCGGCTGCACGCCGAACGCAAGCGGCATGCGCAAGAGCTCGAGGTGGTGATGCGCGTGTACTTCGAGAAGCCGCGCACCACCGTCGGCTGGAAGGGCCTGATCAACGACCCCTACCTGGACGAGAGCTACCGCATCCACGAAGGCCTGCGCATCGCACGCCAGCTGCTGGTGGACATCAACCGGCTGGGCGTACCCGCAGGCAGCGAGTTTCTCGACGTGATCAGCCCGCAGTACATCGGCGACATGATCGCCTGGGGCGCCATCGGCGCACGCACCACCGAAAGCCAGGTGCACCGCGAACTGGCCAGCGGGCTGAGCGCGCCGGTGGGCTTCAAGAACGGCACCGACGGCAACATCCGTATCGCCATCGACGCCATCCTGGCAGCGGCGCAGCCGCACCACTTTCTGTCAGTGCACAAGAACGGGCAGGTGGCGATCGTCGAGACCACCGGCAACACCGACTGCCACGTCATCCTGCGTGGTGGCAAGGCGCCCAACTACGACGCCGCCAGCGTGGCCGCGGCCTGCGCCGAGATCGAGGCCGCCAAGCTGCCCTGCCGGCTGATGGTGGACGCGAGCCACGCCAACGCCGCCAAACAGCACCAGCGCCAGATCGAGGTGCTGCGGGACGTCTGCGCGCAGTTGGCGGCAGGCAGCCGCTGCATCTTCGGCGTGATGTTGGAGAGCCACCTGCATGCCGGCAACCAGAAGTTCACGCCCGGCCAGGACGACCCTGCCGCACTGGAGTACGGAAAGAGCATCACCGACGCCTGCATCGGCTGGGACGACACCAGCGCAGCGCTGGAGATGCTGGCCGCGGGCGTGCGCGCGCGGCAGCGGCATGGCGGTTAGGAACTGACGGTCAGGAATTGCGGGCTGGGCGCTCAACCGTCGTCGCGCGCCAGCCGCTCTGACTTCCAGTACACATCGTCACCGCCCTGCCCGTCCAGGTTGGCGCGGTTGAGCACCCGCGCCAGCACGAAGAGCAGGTCGGACAGCCGGTTGAGGTACTGCCTCGGCGCCGCGTTGACGGCCTCGTCAGCCGCCAGCGCCACCACGGCACGTTCGGCGCGGCGCGCCACCGTGCGGCTCACATGCGCCAGCGCCGCACTGCGCGTGCCGGCCGGCAGGATGAATTCCTTGAGCCGCGGCAGTTGTTCGTTGTAGTGATCCAGCGCCTCGTCCAGCCGCAGCACGGCATCCGCCTTGAGCAGCTCGAAACCGGGGATCGACAGTTCGCCGCCCAGGTTGAAGAGCTCGTGCTGGATCACCACCAGCAACTCGCGCACGTCGGCCGGCAAGGGCTCGGCCAGCAGCACGCCGAGGCCGGAGTTCAGCTCGTCGACGTCGCCCATCGCCGCCACACGCAGGTGGCTCTTGGGCACCCGGCTGCCATCGCCCAGTCCGGTACTGCCGTCGTCGCCGGTGCGGGTGGCGATCTGTGTCAATCGGTTGGCCATGCGCCGATGCTAGCGGCTGGCGGCGCCGGTGGTCGGCGGCGCGGTCGGGGATGAACCCCACCCCGAAGATTCGAGACGCCCGTTCCCTAGAATCAGATGCGCTGGCCGATGCCGGCCCGGAGACCGCCGATGAACGCCCCACTGCCCGCCCACCTGCTGCCCAAGGTCGAACCGCGCGCCGTCCCCGCGGCCTTCCTCGAAGCCCTGCGCGAGCGCTTCGGCCCGCGCTGCTCGTTGGCGATGGCGGTGCGTGAACAGCATGGCCGCGACGAGTCACCGTTCAGCGTGCGGCCGCCCGATGCGGTGGTGTTCTGCGAGAGCACCGAAGACGTGGCCGCCGCCGTGGCGCATGCGGCCGAGTACGCGGTGCCCGTCATCCCGTTCGGCGTCGGCTCTTCGCTCGAAGGCCATCTGCTGGCGGTGCAGGGCGGCGTCAGCCTGGACCTCGGCCGCATGAACAAGGTGCTGCGCGTCAACGCCGAAGACCTGACCGCCACCGTGCAGGCCGGCGTCACGCGAAAGCAGCTCAACGACGAAATCCGCCACACCGGCCTGTTCTTCCCCATCGACCCCGGCGCCGACGCCACGCTCGGCGGCATGGCCGCCACACGCGCCAGCGGCACGAACGCCGTGCGCTACGGCACGATGCGCGAGAACGTGCTGGCGCTGACCGTGGTCACGGCCAGCGGCGAGGTCATCCGCACCGGCACCCGGGCCAGGAAGTCCAGCGCCGGCTACGACCTGACGCGCCTCTTCGTCGGCAGCGAGGGCACGCTGGGCGTGATGACCGAGGTGACGGTGCGGCTGTATCCGCAGCCCGAATCGGTATCGGCCGCGGTGTGCCATTTCGACGATGTCGGCGCGGCGGTGGCAGCGACGATCCAGATCATCCAGATGGGCGTGCCGATCGCCCGCTGCGAACTGCTCGACGCCAACGCCGTGCACGCCGTCAACAGGCACAGCAAGCTCAGCCTGCGCGAGCTGCCGATGCTGCTGATGGAGTTCCACGGCAGCCCCGCCGGCGTGCAAGAGCAGGCCGAGACGGTGCAGGCCGTCACCGCCGAACACGGCGGGCAGGCCTTCGAGTGGGCTGCCACGGCCGAAGAGCGCACGCGGCTGTGGACTGCCCGCCACCACGCCTACTTCGCCGGCATGCAGCTGGTGCCCGGCTGCCGCACGGTCACCACCGACACCTGCGTGCCGATCTCACGCCTGGCGCAATGCGTCACCGAGACGGTGGCCGAATCCGATGCCGCCGGGCTGCCCTACTACATCGTCGGGCATGTGGGCGACGGCAACTTCCACGTCGCCTACCTGATCGACCCCGAGCAGCCGCAGCAGCGTGAACTGGCCGAGTCGCTGAACGACCGGCTGGTTCAGCGTGCGCTGGCGATGGAAGGCACCTGCACCGGCGAGCACGGCATCGGCCTGCACAAGCAGGGCTTCCTGCTCGACGAGGCCGGTGCCGGCGCGGTGGAGATGATGCGCACTCTCAAGAGAGCGCTCGACCCGAAGAACATCATGAACCCGGGCAAGATCTTCGCGATGTGACGCGCCTTGGCGTCACGGGCCGTTGTGGACGCTACGGCCGCGCGAGGCGCCAGGCGTTGTTGAAGTTGTCGCCCGTGCGGTCGCCGGGCTTCTGGTCACGCATCCAGAAGTACAGCGGCTTGCCCTTGAGAGCCCACTGCTTCTTGCCGTCGTCGCGCGTGACGATGCTCCAGTCGCCGCTGGCGCGTGCCCCTTCTGCCGCCATCAACGGCGGCCAGCTGGTGGCGCAGGGGCCGTTGCAGACGCTCTTGCCGCTGCCGGCGGTGTCGCGGTCGAAGGTGTAGAGCGTCATGCCGTTCTCGCCCACCGTCACGCCGTCGCTGGTCTTCACCGGCGCGCCGCCCATCATCGCCGCACAGCCGGCCAGCCACAGCACCACGGCTGCAGCCGAGGCGGCACGCATCACTCGGGTCATCGTCGTCATCTCGCTCTCCTGAATCGGCACGCATAGGCCGCAAACCGAAGTGTAAGCAGGCGCGGCCGACCTGCACGCCAACCATCCGGCCGCACGGCCCGTTCGTGCCACCGGCGCTGAACTTCGTCGCACGCCCGGCCGCGCAGCAGCGGCTGCCGGCACAGTCAGGTCCATCGCCATCCACTACATCGCGCCGAGGAGCCCGTATGAGTCGAACCCGCATGAACACCCGCGTCCGTCCGCCCCTTGCCTTCGCCGGCGGACTGGCCGCTGCGGCGTTGTCCGCCGCGGCGCTATGTGCCGCGCCCGCGCTGGCCCAGACGCCCGCCAGCCCATCACAACCCGCCGCCGGCACGCCCAGCATCCACGCCTATCACCCACGCCTATCACCCACGCCGATCACCCGCGCTCCGGCGCACTGCCCTGGAGCGAGGTGCAAGACAACGTGAAAGCCGCCAAGGGGCAATTCGAGCTGGCCAACCCGGCGCTGATCGTCGGCTCGGTGCGCAACCAGTTCGACGTGGCGGCGCGCAATACCGGCATGGTGGTGGATGGCGCCATGGTGGCCGCGCTGATCGGCGCCCGCGCGCAGATGCAGCATGTGCTGCCGCTGCGCGCCGCGCTGGCCGCCGGGCTGACCCAGGTGGTGGATCGCCAGACGGCCGCCGCGCCGGCCCGGGCCGACCGCAGGACGGCACACGAAGCGTCGCCGCCGGCCGACGCGAAGGCCAGCCCGGTGCGGGTGGCGGTGTGGGACAGCGGCGTCGACATGTCGCTCTTCACCTCGATGGCCGCGCCGCAGGTGAGCAATCTGGCGGCCAAGATGATCGCGCTCGACCCTGCCCTGAGCGCCGTGCGCGTGAAGGCGCTGATCCTCGAAGGCGCCACGCGCCAGGGCCGGGTGAACCTGGTCGACCCGCGCGGCACGCTGGCACGGGTGGCGCCCGGCGTGAAGGTGTCGTCGAACGAGGCGGCTGCGGCGCTGCGCTGAACCCCAGGCACGGCCGGGCAGGGGCGAGTTGCGGTTAGATTCGCTGCCTTCCCCGCCGTCGGCGGGGCATCCAACGGGGGCCCGGCGTGCGCATCTTGCTGGCGGCAGAACCGACCTCGCGCCCAGACCCGAGGCGCGCGACGCTAATCAAGTTGCTCGCCGCCCCTGCCCT
>JBBQOR010000200.1:0-5183 GCA_038331055.1 Burkholderiales bacterium | reverse complement strand
CCATCGCCTTTCTCGCCCACCCAAAGTACCAATCGCAGCTGGCCGCGTCGCTGGCCGGTTGCGTCATCGTCGGTGCCGCCTCGCGCGATGCCGCGGCCGCGCGAGGCGCAGCGATTGTCTGTGCCGACCCTTATCTGGCCTTTGCGCGCCTGACGCAATGGTGGGCTGCGCAGTCGCGGCCGGCGCCGTTGGCTGGTGTGCATGCCTCGGCGGTGGTCGAGCCCGGTGCGCTGATCGATCGCGCGGCGTCGATCGGCGCGCTGGCCTACATCGGCAGCGGGGCGCGCATCGCCGCCGGCGCGCAGGTGGCTGCGCAGGCCCATGTGGGCGCCGATGCGGTGCTCGGCGAGGGCACCAGGCTGGGCGCGCGCGCCGTGCTGGGTCAGGCCTGCCGTATCGGTGCACGCGGCATCGTGCACCCCGGCGCGGTGATCGGCGCCGACGGCTTCGGCTTCGCGCCCGACGAAGGGCGGTGGGAGAAGATCGAGCAACTCGGCGCGGTGGTCCTCGGCGACGATGTCGAGATCGGCGCCAACAGCTGCATCGACCGCGGCGCGCTGGACGACACCGTGCTCGAGGACGGCGTCAAGCTCGACAACCTGGTGCAGATCGGCCACAACGTGCGCGTGGGCGCGCACAGTGCGTTCGCCGGCTGCGTGGGTGTCGCCGGCAGTGCACGCATCGGGCGTCGCTGTACCGCCGGTGGCGGCGCCATCATCCTGGGCCACCTGGAACTGGTCGACGATGTGCACGTGAGTGCGGCCACGGTGATCACGCGGTCGATCCGCAAGCCGGGCCTGTACAGCGGCCTGTACCCCTTCGATGACAATGCCGCGTGGGAGAAGAACGCGGCGACGCTGCGCCAGTTGTATGCGTTGCGCGAGCGCCTGCGGGCCCTGGAGAAAAAAGCATGACGGCCCCGCCGATGATGGACATCCACCGCATCCTGAAGATGCTGCCGCACCGCTACCCGATCCTGCTGGTCGACCGCGTGCTCGAGTTCGAGCGCAACGTGCGCATCAAGGCGTTGAAGAACGTCACCATCAACGAGCCCTTCTTCGCCGGCCACTTTCCGGCGCGCCCGGTGATGCCCGGTGTGCTGATGCTCGAGGCGCTGGCGCAGGCCGCCGCGCTGCTTTCATTCGAGTCCACCGGCCACGAGCCCGGCGACGACACGGTGGTCTACTTTGTCGGCATCGACGGGGCGCGCTTCAAGCGCCCCGTCGAGCCCGGCGACCAGCTGATCCTGGAGGCGAGCATCGAGCGCGCGCGCGCCGGCATCGTGAAGTACAAGACCCGCGCCAGCGTCGATGGCCAGACCGCCGTCGAGGCCGAGCTGATGTGCACGATGCGCAAGATCGCCTGAGCGCCGTGGCGCAGCAGCACGCCACGGCCAGCGTCGATGCCGCCGCCGAACTTGCGGCCGACGTGCAGGTCGGCCCCTACGCGGTGATCGGTGCGCGGGTGCGTATCGGCGCCGGCAGCACGGTGGGTGCGCATGCGGTGATCGACGGCCGCACCATGATCGGCGCGCGCAACCGTATCCATCCGCATGCCTTGATCGGCGGGCCGCCGCAGGACAAGAAGTACGCCGGCGAGGACACCGCGCTGGAGATCGGCGACGACAACACGATCCGCGAGTTCTGCACGATCAATACCGGCACCGTGCTGGGCGGCGGCGTCACACGCATCGGCAATGACAACTGGATCATGGCCTACGTGCATGTGGCGCATGACTGTCGCGTCGGCAGTCACACGATTCTGGCCAACGCGGTGCAGCTGGCCGGGCATGTGCACATCGACGACTGGGCGATCGTCGGCGGCCTTTCGGGCGTGCACCAGTTCAGCCGCGTCGGCGCGCACGCGATGGTGGGCTTTCAGAGCCACGTCGGGCAGGACGTGCCACCGTTCATGACCGTCGCCGGGCATCCGCTGGCTGTTGCCGGCATCAACGCCGAAGGGCTGCGCCGGCGCGGCTTCAGCGCCGAGCGCATCGCTGTCGTCAAGCGCCTGCACCGGCTGCTCTACCGAGACGGGCTGACGCTGGCGGCGGCGACCGCTGCGATCGAGTCGCTGGCACAAGAGACGCCCGAAGCGCAGCCGGACGTGGCGCTGATGCTCGGCTTTCTCGCCGGCGCTGCGCGCGGCATCGCCCGCTGACCGGCCGCCAACGGCATGGCGCAGGACGCTGCGGCTAAGGGTACCGCCCTGCGACTGGCTCTGGTGGCGGGTGAGGCTTCGGGCGACCTGCTCGCAAGCCTGCTGCTCGGTGGTCTGAAGGCGCGCTGGCCGGCGCTGCAGGCCGTGGGCATCGGCGGCCCGAAGATGGCAGCCACCGGCTTCGAGGCCTGGTGGCCCAGTGACCGTCTGGCGGTGCGCGGTTATGTCGAGGTGCTGCGCCATTACCGCGGCATCTCGGCCATCCGCAAGGCGCTGGGCGCACGCCTGCTGCAAGAACGGCCGGCCGCCTTCATCGGGGTCGATGCGCCGGACTTCAACCTGGGCCTGGAAGCGCAGCTGAAGGCCGCTGGCATCAAGGCGATCCACTTCGTCTGCCCGTCGATCTGGGCCTGGCGCGGCGGCCGCGTGAAGAAGATGGCCGCTGCGCTGGACCATGTGCTGTGCCTGTTCCCTTTCGAGCCCGCGATGCTGCATGCGCACGGCGTGGCGGCCACCTACGTGGGCCATCCGCTGGCCGACGCCATCCCGCTGCAGGTGCCGCGGGCGGCGACGCGCGCAGCGTTGGGCCTGGGCGTCAGCGACCCGGTGGTGGCGCTGCTGCCCGGCAGCCAGCGCTCGGAGATCGAGGCCATCGCGCCGGTGTTCCTGCAGGCCGCGTGCGAGATGCTGCGCCGCCGGCCGGCGCTGTGCTTCGTGCTGCCGGTGGCGCCGGGGCTGCGCGCGATGCTCGATCCGCTGGTGGCGCGGCATGCGCCGGGGTTGCCGTTGCAACTGCTGGACGGCCGCTCGCACGAGGCGCTGGCTGCCTGCGATGCGACGCTGATCGCCAGCGGCACGGCCACGCTGGAGGCTGCGCTGTTCAAGCGGCCGATGGTCATCGGCTACCGCATGCATCCGCTGAGCTGGCAGATCATGAAGCGCATGCGCTACCAGCCTTGGGTGGGCCTGCCGAACATCCTGTGCCGCGAGTTCGTGGTGCCCGAGTTGCTGCAGGACGACTGCCGCCCGGACGCGCTGGCGGCGGCCACGCTCGCGTGGCTCGACGACGCTGCCGGCAGCGAGAGTGTCGCGGCGCGCTTCACCGATCTGCACTACCAGCTGCGCCGGAACACCGCGCGCTGCGCCAGCGATGCCATCGCGCAGATCCTTCAGGCTTGAGAGCCTGGGGCCCGAGTGGGCGCGGCCGGGCCTGGTCGCCGGCGTCGACGAGGCCGGTCGCGGCCCGCTGGCCGGCCCGGTGGTGGCTGCGGCGGTGATCCTCGACCCGCGCCGGCCCATCGACGGCCTGGCCGACTCGAAGACGCTTACGGCGCGCCGCCGCGAGCGGCTGCACGACCTGATCTGCGAGCACGCGTTGAGTGTCAGCGTGGCCGAAGCCGCAGTGGATGAAATCGACCGCCTGAACATCCTGCAGGCGACGCTGCTGGCAATGCAGCGCGCGGTGGCCGGGCTGCGGCTGCTGCCGCAGCGCGTGGTGGTGGACGGCAACCGCCTGCCCGCGTTGGCGATGACTGCCGCGGCGCTGGTGCAGGGCGATGCCAAGGTGGCGGCCATCTCGGCGGCGTCGATCATCGCCAAGGTGCGGCGCGACCGGCTGTGCGCTGATCTGCACGCGGCGCATCCGGCTTACGGCTTCGACGTGCACAAGGGCTACCCGACCGCGGCTCACCTGGAGGCGCTGAAGCGCCACGGGCCCTGCGCCGTGCATCGGCGCAGCTTCGCCCCGGTGCGCGCCGCCGCGCCGGCCGCCGCAGCGCCCGAGCCCGAGCCCAAAGCGTGAGCGCCGGCGACGCGCAGCGTGCGGTGCGCCGCATCAGCGCACGTGACAACCCGCTGCTGGTGCGGCTGCGCAAGATCGCGCAGGACCCGGCTGCGGCGCGCGCGGCTGGCCAGGTGTGGATCGAGGGCGAGCACCTGTGCAGCGCGCTGCGCGCGCGGGCGCGGCCGGCTGCGCTGGCGCTGCTGGCCGAGTCGGCCGCCGACGATGGGGCGCTGTGCACGCTGGCGCAGCATGCGGCGCAAACCATCTGGCTGAGCGACCGCTTGTTCGCGGGCGTCGGCGGTCTGCCCTCGCCGGCGCGCATCGGCTTCGTCATCGAACTGCCGCGCGACGCCGCGATCGACCCCGATGCGGCCAGTGTGGTGCTCGACCGCGTGCAGGACCCGGGCAACGTCGGCAGCATCCTGCGCAGCGCGGCAGCCTTCGGCGTCACGCAGGTCCTGGCGCTGCAAGGCACGGCCGCGCTGTGGTCGGCCAAGGTGCTGCGTGCCGGCATGGGGGCGCACTTCGCGCTTCGGCTGGCCGAGGGCCTGAAGCCCGATGACCTGTCGCGGCTGAGGTTGCCGCTGCTGGCTACCGGCTCGCATGCCGGCGTGCTGCTGCCCCAGGCCGCACTGCCGCCGCGTGCGGCCTGGGTCTTCGGCCACGAAGGGCAGGGTGTGGACGCGGCCTTGCTGTCGCGCTGCGCGCTGGCCGTGCGCATCCCGCAGCCGGGCGGCGAGGAGTCGCTCAACGTGGCTGCCGCCGCCGCCGTCTGCCTGTACGAGTCGGCGCGGCGCGGAAGAATTGCTCAGTAGATCAGCCGATCCGGCCGCAGATCGCGCAGGATGGTCGTCGCGATCTCCTCGATCGACTTGTGCGTCGAGCTCAGCCAGGCGATGCCCTCGCGGCGCATCATTGCCTCCGCCTCATTGACCTCGTAGCGGCAGTTCATCAGCGAGGCGTACTTGCTGCCGGGGCGACGCTCGTGGCGGATCTGCGCCAGTCGCTCCGGGTCGATGGTCAGGCCGAAGCACTTGGCCTTGTGCGGGCTCAGAGGCGTGGGTAGCCGGCCGCGCTCGAAGTCTTCCGGGATCAGCGGGCAGTTGGCGGCCTTGATGCCGTGCTGCATGGCCAGGTACAGGCTCGTTGGCGTCTTGCCGCTGCGGCTGACACCCAGCAGCACGACATCGGCGATGTCCAGGTTGCGCGCGCTCTGGCCGTCGTCGTGGGCCAGACTGAA
>JBBQOR010000199.1:0-5188 GCA_038331055.1 Burkholderiales bacterium | reverse complement strand
CCTTGGAATTTTCCGAGCAGGCTGAGTTCTGAACGACAGGTGGTGCAGGCCGCCCGATGGCCGAAGTGAAAGGCGCCGATCGGGCGGCGCAACCCAGTTCAACGTCCGTGCGCGGTGAAGAGCTCTCCGAAGCGGTCAGTCAACTACTGACGACGCCTGCCGGCACCAAACGCTGATCGAATGTCCGCAGGTCCTCGGATCGAAGTTGCGGTGCCGCTGATCTGCGGCGCTGCGCCGCTGCCGCTGCCGCCGCCGAAGCGCATGGGCACGCTGAAGTACATCGACATCTGGCTGGTCGACAAGTCAGGCCGCTTCAAGGTTGACGCGCTCACCGAGGGCCAGCCCTGAGCATTCTCAGGCGTTGACGCGCCGCTTCAACCAGCGCATCAGCGCGCCGAGCAGCGGCAGCTTCTCGTACAGCTCCTCGGCGGCGTCCCAGTAGTCACGGTGTACGCGGATGCGACCATCGGCTGCCAGCAGCAGATGCGAGCCACCGCGCACGCGCAATTCGTCGCGGCTGCCGCGCTTGAGCCGGAAGATGAATTGCCAGCTCAGGAAGCATTGATCGGCCTGCACCAGCACGTCGCCGACGACAAAGCGCGGCTGGTCGAGCGAGCGGAACATGTGCGCGAACACCTGTTCGATGGCTGCCACGCCGCGGACCTCGTTGAACGGGTCCTTGAACGCGGCGTCGGCGGTGTACAGATCGCTAAGCCGCTTCAGGTCCTGCGCTTGCAGTTGCTCGAAGAAGTCGATGATGCGCTGTACCCGGGCATCGTCGCTGCGTGCGTTCACCAGAGCAGCTTCGTGCTGCGCATCGTGGTGCGAGCTCCTAGGGAACGGTTGCGCGGTGCTCATGACGAAACGCCCCGGCGGATCAGCATGAAGTACAGGCTGTCGTTCATGAAGCGCAGTGCCTTCATCCACCACGTGAAGCGTTTCGGGAAGTGGATCTCGAAACGCCCCTGTTCCCAGCCTCGCACCATGGCCGCAGCGGCTTCTTGGGGCGTCAGCAGCGCCGGCATATGGAACGGGTTCTGGTCGGTCAGCGGCGTGCGCACGAAACCCGGGTTGACCAGCGACACACCCAGCGCGCGTGGCGCCAGATCGAGGTACAGGTTCTCGGCCAGATTGATCAGCGCTGCCTTGGTCGGTCCATAGGCCAGGGATTGCGGCAGCCCGCGGTAACCGGCCACGCTGGCCATCAGGCACAAATGCCCACCGATACCGCTGGCCGCCTGCGCCAGCAATTGCGGCAGCACGGCGTTCAGTGTGTACAGCGCGCCGACGTAGTTCACCTGCTGGTGCTGCAGTGCCCTGTCCAGGTCGAATTCGGTGGCACGCATGGCGCTGTAGGTACCGGCGCAGTAGACCACCTGGTCGATACGGCCATGCTGCTGAGCGATGCGCTGCGCCGCCGCGCGCAGCGCCTGGCGGTCGGTGCTGTCCAGCGCGATCGCTGCGCTGCCGGGACGCTCAGCGACAAACGCCTGCAGCGCATCGGCATTGCGGGCCGAGACGATGACTTTCGCGCCCTTGCCGTGCAGCAGTTCGGCGGTGGCTCGGCCGATGCCGGTGGACGCGCCGATCAGCCACACGACGCGCCCGTTCCAGGACTTGATCTTGGGATTGAGCGACATGCCGTTCACTTTCGGACGAAGGCCAAAGTGACCTCGCCCAGGCGAACGCCGAACTTGCTCATCACCGCCTTGTTCAGCATGACATGTTCGTCGATCAAGAACATCCAGTCGTCGAATTGCACCTCGTACACCTTGCCGTCGACCGGCAGCTTCAGCGTGTAGCGCCATTGCAGCGCGTTGCCCGAGGCCTGGCCCTCGGCCACGCCGACCACATCTCCGGCGGTGCCGGTGTAGCGGCCGTCGGCATGGCGCGTCAAGCGCCACACGCGGCGTTCCTTGGCGCCATCGCTGTATTCGAAATCCTCTTCGAGCACACCCTCGTCACCTTGCCAGCGGCACTTCATGCTGACCACGAAGCGGCGCAGCACCTTGCCGCTGCGGTCGCTGAACATGCCGTGGGCCGTCAGCTCGCCATTGAAATACTCGCGCAGATCCAGCACCGGCGTGTTCTGCGCATAGTCGGCGGGCGTGGGCGCGGCACAGCCGGCCAGCAGCAAGGTGGTGGCCAGGCCGGCCAGCAGGCTTCGGGTTCGGGTGCGTCGCGAAATTGCAGATATCTTCATTCGTCCAGTCCTTTCGTGCCGCCACGGCGGTTTCGGTAAAGCAGCCCTGCGGCTAGCAGCTTCAAGCCACAGGGCAGCAGGCAGTAGATGGCGGTCAGCGCCGCCAGCGCGTCAGGCTCGCGGCTGCCCGGCGCGTAGCCCAGCAGCCCCAGCAAGGGCAAGGCAATACCCGCGGCCAATGCCAGGTTGAGTTTGGTGGCCAGGTTCCACCAGCCAAAGTACAGGCCCTCGGCCTGGCCGTCGTGCCCGGCGCGGCGGATCACGCCAGTCAGCAGCGCGCCGGGCAGGCTGAGGTCGGCGCCGAGCGCGATGCCGCTGAACACGCACACGGCGGCGAAGGCAGCCACGTCGCCGGCGCCGAGCACGCTGGCCCAGGCGAAAGCGGCCACCGCCAACAGCATGGCGCCGAGCCAGCTGCGCCGCAGCCCGACACGGCGCACGGCGCGCATCCACAGCGGCAGCGACAGTGCGGCCGCGGCGAAGTAGGCTCCCAGCATCAGCGGCTCGTAGGCGCGCGCCTGCAAACGGTCGGCGATGAAGAACAGCACCAGGGTTGCGGGGATCGCGCTGGCAACGCCGTTCAGCAGGTAAATCCATAGCAGGCGGCGAAAGCTCGGATTGGCCAGCGCCAGGCGCATGTCGGACGAGGCGGGACGATTCACGCCGCACGCAGCGCGCGGCGCGCGCCACAACAGCACCAGCCCGAGTGCCAGCGCCGCGGTCAGCACCGCGCTGGTCGCGCCCATGCCTGCGACCGATGGCAGCACGCTGGCCAGCAGCACGCCAAGCAGCGCAAAGCCCTCGCGCCAGGCGACGATCTGCACGCGCTGGCTGGCATCGCCCCCGAGTCGCGCCCCCCACGATTGGTGCGCGATGCTCAACAGGCTGTAGCTCAGGTAGGTGAACACGAGCATCAGGCCGCTCCACGCCAGCAGCGAGCCCGCCGTGCGCAGCGGCGGGAAGAACAAGCCGTGAAAACCAAAGGCCAGCATCAGCGCAGCCAGCACAGCCACCTGCAGCAGGCGCCGCGAGGGCTGTGCATGCAGGCGGTCGCACCAGCGGCCGATCCACGGGTCGGCCAGCGCGTCGAGCAAACGCGTGGCCAGCAGCAGGGCGCCGAGCCAGGCCAGCGGGATGCCGAAGTTTGCCGCGTAGTAATTGGGCAGCACGACATACAGCGGCAGTGCGACGAAGGCCAGCGGCAGGCCCAAGGCGCCATAGCGCACGCCCTGGTGCCAGCTGCCTTGCCAGACGGCGTCGGGCGCGGCGGGCGCGGGCCGGGCCGGCATCACGGCGCTGCCGCTCATGCCGCTCATGCCGCTCATGCCGGCATGGCGGCTGGCGGTGCCGCGCGGTGTCGCAGGCGCTTCATGACCCGGCTTCCCTGCGGCCGAGCAGCGCTGCGCGCAACTCGGGCTGCGAGGTCCGCGGCGACAGCCAGATGCCGAAGAACAGCCGTGTGAAATCGGCGTCGCGCACTTCGCCGCGTGGTGCGCCGTTGACAAAGAAGCGCGCCTTACCGGGATGCTGAACGCCGGTGATCCGATCGCCCTTCTCGACATCAGGAAACAGCCGCTGCATCTGGGCAAGCCAGCGTGCCGCCTGTGCGGCGTCGAAGGATTCCAGCGCCTGCATTTCCTGCAGCGAACGCTCGGCAATGCGCAGCCCGCTGAGCGCGCGTGCGTATTGCAGCTCCAGCGCCAGCGTGGCGCGCGCCGGATCGGCCAGCAGCGCCGGATCCTTGCCCCACAGCCGGATGTCGTAGATGGGCAAGCCGAAGAAACTCAGGCGGCCCTTGCCGAGCAGGCGCGCTTGCGGCATTTCACCGCGTAACTCGGGCGGCAAGGTGGCAGGCGGCTCGGCGCGCGCGGCCAGTGGCAAAGTGGCCAGCGTCAGCACGGCAGCTCGGCGCGTGACGGCCCCATGACTGGACGGGGCAACGTGCGAGCCCGCTGCCTGATCGGCCTCGGAAGATTCGGCAACGCCGAGATCGGAGCGCTTGGGTTTCATCTAGTCACGCTGCAAGGTGAACTGGACGACGTCGGTGTTGCCGGCATCGAAGGCGGCTTCGCAATAGGCCAGGTAGAACTCCCAGATGCGCATGAAACGCGTGTCGAAGTTCAGCTGCCGCACCTGCGTTTCGCGGGCCAGGAAACTTGCGCGCCAGCGACGCAGCGTCTCGGCATAGTCGGCGCCGAAGCGCAGCTCCTTGCACACTCTCAGGCCGGCTGCGGCGGCCTGCTCGCGAAACGCCGCCACGCTGGGCAGAAGCCCGCCGGGAAAGATGTATTGCTGGATGAAGTCGGTGGAATTCACGTAGCGTTCGAACAGGTCGTCGCGGATCGTGATGCTCTGGATGCAGGCCTTGGCGCCCGGCTTGAGTTGCGCCTTGAGCGTGCGGAAGAAGCTCGGCCAGTACTCGCGGCCCACCGCCTCGAACATCTCGATCGACACGACGGCGTCGTAGGGGCCATCGTCCAGGTCACGGTAGTCCTGCAGCCGCAAGTCGGCCCGGTGCTGCAGGCCTTGCATGCGCAGCCGCTGCTGTGCGTAGGCCAGCTGTTCATGCGAAAGCGTCACGCCGGTGACATGGGCGCCGCGGTGGCGCGCGGCGTACTCGGCCACGCCGCCCCAGCCACAGCCGATTTCCAGCACGCGGCTGCCTGCTTGCACGTCACATTCGTCGAGCGCGCGCAGTACCTTGGCCCACTGCGCATCGGCCAAGGGCCGTGAGCGGTCGCCGTCGAACCAGGCCGACGAGTAGCTCATCGTCTCGTCCAGCCACAACTGGTAGAAGGGGTTGCCCAGGTCGTAGTGCGCGTGGATGTTCTTGCGGCTGCCGCGGCGTGAATTGCGGTTCAGCAGGTGCTTGGCGCGGTGCAGCAGCGCGCCCCACCAACTTCCATAGACGATAGCCTCGATGGCCTCTCGGTTGGCGACGAGCAAGGAGAGCAAGGCCGCCAGGTTGGACGAATGCCAGTCTCC
>JBBQOR010000198.1:0-5221 GCA_038331055.1 Burkholderiales bacterium | reverse complement strand
GTGCAGAAGATGCAGGCCTTCGCCGACGCGGTGGGCGCGATGCCCGACTTTCCGGACATGCTCGACGTGGCGGCCCGTGCGCGCGAACTGGATGCCTTCGCCTCGCCCTGCGACGCACAGTTGACCGTCACGCTGAAGAGCCAGCAGGTGGCCTGGTCGGTGGGCTACCTGCAGCAATGTGCGGCGCGTCATGGCTTTGTCGCCGGCGCGCTGCCCGGCCGCCTGGTGCTGCCGGCGGCCGAAGACGGCGCGCCGCCGATGCTGGTGCTGGGCTTCGACCCGCAGGCTGCGCTGGCCGAAGACCCGGCCGCGGGCGCGCTGCGCGACTGCCTGCTCAGCATGGACCTGGCACAGACCCCTGAGTCGGCCGAGCCCTATCCGGCCTGGCACCGCACGGCCACCGGGCTGGCCGACGACCTGGGCGCGGTGGTGGTGGACGATCAGGGTGCACCGATCACCCTGCACGCCTTCGCTGCCATCGGCGCCGAGGTCGAACAGCTGTACCGGCGGCTGGAGCGGCGTGACCTGGCTGCCGGCTCGGCTGCGGCGCGGCGGCTTTTCAGCGGCTGAGCGCGCGGCATGGCCACCCGGGCGCCGCAGCGTGCGGCCGAACTGCGCGAGTTGCTCAACCACCACGCGCATCGTTACTACGTGCTCGATGCGCCGCAGATCCCCGACGCCGAGTACGACCGCTTGTTCCAGGAGCTGCAGGCGCTCGAGGCCGCCGACCCCTCGCTGTCGAGCGCCGACTCGCCCACGCAGCGCGTCATCGGCCGCGTGCTCGACGGCCTGAGCCCGGTGCGCCACGCGGTGCCGATGTTGTCGATCCAGACCGAGACCGACACCACCGCGACCGGGGCCGAGGCCTTCGACGCGCGCGTGCGGCGTGAGCTCGAACTGCCCGCCGATGCGCCGGCCATCGAATACGCCGCCGAGCTGAAGTTCGACGGGCTGGCGATCAACCTGCGCTACGAGCACGGGCTGCTCGTACAGGCGGCCACGCGCGGCGACGGCGAGACCGGCGAAGACGTGACGCAGAACCTGCGCACGGTGGGCCAGATCCCGCTGCGGCTGCTCGGTCTGGCGCCGCAGGTGCTGGAGGTGCGCGGCGAGGTCTACATGCGCCGCGATGCCTTCGAGCGTCTGAACGAGCGCCAGCGCGAGGAGGGCGAGAAGACCTTCATCAACCCGCGCAACACGGCCGCCGGTGCGGTGCGTCAGCTTGACCCGGCCGTCACGGCGCAGCGGCCGATGAGCTTCTTCGCCTACGGCCTGGGTGAGGTGCAGGGCTGGTCGCCGCCGGCCACGCACGCGCTGCTGCTGGATGCGCTGGCCGCGGCCGGGCTGCCGGTCTCGGACGACCGCCGCGTGGTTGCCGGCGCCGCCGGGCTGGTGCGCTTTCACGATGACATCGAGGCGCGGCGCGACGGATTGCCTTTCGATATCGACGGCGTGGTCTACAAGGTCAACTCGCTTGCGCTGCAGCGGCGGCTGGGTTTCAAGACGCGCGAGCCGCGCTGGGCGGTGGCGCACAAGTACCCGGCGCAGGAGCAGCTGACGCGGCTCGAGCGCATCGAGGTGCAGGTCGGCCGCACCGGCAAGCTCACGCCGGTGGCCAAGCTCGAACCGGTGTTCGTCGGCGGCACCACGGTCAGCAACGCGACGCTTCACAACGTCTTCGAACTGCGGCGCAAGGGCGTGCGTGTGGGCGACCGCGTGACCGTGCGCCGCGCCGGCGACGTGATCCCGGAGATCGTCGGCCGCATGTCGGATCCGCCGGGCCCGCGTGCGCCGTACGTGCCCAACTTCCGCATGCCGCGGGCCTGCCCGGTGTGCGGCAGCCGTGTGCTGCGCGAGCAGGGCGGCATCGACCACCGCTGCAGCGGCGGCCTGTTCTGCGCGGCGCAGCGCAAGCAGGCGTTGCTGCACTTTGCCGGCCGCCGCGCGATGGACATCGAAGGGCTTGGCGACAAGCTGGTCGATCAGCTGGTGGACGGTGGCCTGGTGCATACGCTGGCCGGCGTCTACCAGCTCGACGTGGCACAGTTCGCGGCGCTTGACCGCATGGCCGGGCGCAGCGCGGCCAACCTGGTGGCGGCGCTGCAGTCGAGCAAGCAGACCACGCTGGCGCGCTTTCTCTACGCATTGGGCATCCGGCAGGTGGGCGAGAGCACCGCGCGCGACCTGGCGGCGCACTTCGGCAATCTGGAGCGGCTGCTGGCGGCCGACGAGGCGCAGTTGCTGGCGGTGCCCGACGTCGGCCCGGTGGTGGCGCGCAGCATCCGCAGCTTCCTCGAGCAGCCGCACAACCTCGAGGTGATCGCGCAGCTGCGCGCCGCCGGCATCAACTGGGCCGAGCACGATGGCCGTCCGGCCGACACCACCGGCCTGCCGCTGGCCGGCCGCACGCTGGTCCTCACCGGCAGTCTGCCCACGCTGACGCGCGACGAGGCCAGGGCGCTGATCGAGACCGTCGGGGGCAAGGTGGCCGCCTCGGTATCGAAGAAGACCGACTGGCTGGTGGCCGGCGACGAGGCCGGCAGCAAGCTCGACAAGGCCCGCACCCTGGGCGTGGCGGTGCTCGACGAGGCGGGCCTGCGCGCGTTGCTTGCCGGCGGCGCGCCGGCCTAGCCCGTCGTTCTGCGCCCGGGCCGCGCCGGCGCCATCGCCAGCCACATCGCCGCTGCGCAGCAGGCCATCGCGGCCCACTGCAGCGGGCCCAGGGGCTCGTTGTGCAGCCATGCGCCGGCGGCCATCGCCACCACCGGCACCATGATCGAGGACAGACCGGCCACGCTGGCCGGCAGCATGCCGACGATGGAGAACCAGGCCACGTTGCCGATGGCCATCGGCACCAGCGCGATGTAGCCGACCACCAGCACGGTGGTCCATGACGGCATGAAGAGGCGGCCGTCGCCCAGCAACAGGGCGCCCATCGCCATCGGCAGCGCGGCCAGCAGCATCTGCCAGCCGGTCAGCACCGTGGCCGGGACGCCCTCGACCGGCCAGCGCTTGAGGATCAGCGTGCCCACCGCCCAACCGATGCCGGCCAGGAGCCCGAGCGCAAAGCCGGCGGGCGCCTGGGCGTAAGCCGGAAGGCCACGCCACATCAGCAGGCCCACCGCCGCCGCGCCCAGGGCCAGCGCCATGGCCAGCCGCGGGCTGAGCCCCTGGCGCAGGAACAGCCAGCCGATCAACGCCGCCCACAGCGGCATCGTGAAGCCCAGGATGGCGGCCTGGCCCGAAGGGATCAGCACGGCCGCGTAAGTGCTGGCGATGTTCCACACCACCAGATAGGCCAGCGTGGCGGCCACCACGGTGCCCCAATGCCGGCGCGGGATCACCAGGCTCTGTCCGCGCGCACGTGCCACTGCCAGCAGCATCACCGCCGCCAGCGCCACGGCCACCGAGCGGAAGGTCCAGACCGAGATCTCGCGCACGGCCAGCGGGAACAGCGGCCAGTTGGTGCCCCACAGGACGGTGAGCAGCACCAGCAGGGCCAACGCGCGGCGGGGGATCGTGGGGTGATGAGGGGTCATGGAGTCATGAGGCTACAGCGGTGGTGCCGGCGCCGATCTGCCGCAGGGCGACAACCATAATCGGTCTTCCCTGCAACGATCCCTGGAGCGCCTGCTGGTCGAGACCGTGATCCTGGGCGTGTTGATCGGCGCGCTGATGGGCCTGACCGGCGCTGGCGGCGGTGTGCTCGCGGTACCGGCCCTCGTCTGGGGCCTTGGCCTGAGCCTCCTGCAGGCGGCACCGGTGGCGCTGCTGGGCGTGGCTATCGCGGCGATGGTGGGCACCGTCGAAGGCCTGCGCCGCGGCAGCGTGCGCTACCGGGCAGCCACGTTGATGGCGCTGGCGGGCCTTCCGCTCAGTGCGCTGGGATCGGCGGCGGCGCACGTGCTGCCCGAGCTGGCGCTGCGCCTGCTGTTCATCGCCGTGCTGCTCTTCATCGGCTGGCAGCAACTCGGCCCGTCGGTGCGCGGCGAGTCAGAGGCCAGCCCGGTGCGTCTCGGTCTGGTGGCCCACCTGGACGAACGCAGCGGACGCTTCCTGTGGACTCGTCGGGCCGGACTGGGCTTTGCGCTGATCGGTGCGGTCACCGGCTTTCTGTCGGGGCTGCTCGGCGTCGGCGGGGGCTTTGTGCTGGTGCCGCTGATGCGGCACTGGACACCGCTGGCCGCCAGCGCCTTGGTCAGCACCTCGCTGATGGTCATCGCGCTGGTCAGCGGCTTCGGCGTGCTGTGGGCACTATGGCATGGGGTCGGCCTGCCGCTGGCACTGGCCAGCCCCTTTGCCGGCGCACTGTGTGCGGGCATGCTGGTCGGGCGACAGATGGCGCACAGGCTGCCCGAGCGCTGGCTGCACCGCAGCTTCGGGCTGCTGGTGCTGGCGGTGGCTGCTGGCATGGCCGTCGGCGTGGTGCACCGGCTGGTCGGCTGATCGTCACCCGGCCGCCAGAAGCCCTTTACATCGACCGCGTCATCGCCGCCGGCGCCTGGTGCGTTGAGCGGCTCAGGCCCCGGGCGCACCGGGTGTCTGAGCAGCGAGGCCCCGATGAACGATCACTCCACGCCAAGGCGCTTCTTCAAGTCATTCCCGTGGGCCGGCTTCGTCATGCTGCTGGCCGCGCCGATCGTCGCGCTCTGCTCGATGACGGCTGCAGCCCAGCCGGCCGACTGGCCCACCCGCGTGGGCCGGGTTGCCCAGGTTGAAGGCACCGTCTGGCTCTACGACACCGAGCGCGACGAGTGGACGCGCGCCGAACGCAACCGCGCGCTGACCGCCGGCGACCGTGTCGCCACGGACCGCGACGCTCGCGCCGAGTTGCGCATCGGCTCGACCGTGCTGCGGCTAGGCCCGGGGGCCGAGCTGGCGCTGGCCCGCCTGGACGACGAGGCAATGCAGTTGCAGCTGGCCAGCGGCAGCCTGGCCGTGCGCGTGCAGACGCGCGACCTGGCCGAGCAGTTGCTCGTGACCACGGCCTCCGGCCGCACCCGCCCGCAACGTGCCGGCCTGTACCGATTCGACCGCACGGCCGACTCCACCGTCATCGTCGTCTGGTCCGGCGAGCTTCTGTTCGAAGGGCGTGAGGCTGCGCTGCCCGTCGGCCCGGGCGAGCGCATCGAGGTCTGGCGCGACGGCTCGCGCTGGGAGCGCAGCACCACCAGCGCCCGCTCCAACGACGCCTTCGCCTCCTGGGTGCTGGACGCGGACC
>JBBQOR010000197.1:0-5221 GCA_038331055.1 Burkholderiales bacterium | reverse complement strand
TCGTCGCGGGCCCAGTGGAGTTTGCGCACACCGCCCGTGCGTTTATTCAGATCGCCGGCTGCGGGGTGTGTGCCGCCAGGTGGCCGATGATGGCGCGGCGGTCAGCGTCCGACAGCAGCGATGCAGCCGCGCGAACGCACTCGGGCAGGGACGGCCCGGTGGTTAACCCTGATTCAGCCCCGAGCTTGCCGTGGATACGATCTCCCCCATTGCATACCCGTATACGTGTATACAACCTAGGGTATCCCTTGGCACTCCGCACAGACAAGACCGCAGGACAGGCCGGCGCCACCGCAGCGGCAGGCCGCTTCCTGACCGCGCAGGACGAGGTCTACGACCATCTCAAGAACCGCATCCTGTCGGGCGAGTTCGCCGGCGGGATGCGGCTGAACCCGGTCGAGATCGGCGCCATGCTGGGCGTCAGCCGCACGCCGGTGCGCGAAGCCCTTTACCGGCTGGACATCGAGGGTCTGGTGACCCTCAATCCCAACCGAGGCGTCGTCGTGACCTCGTTGACGGTGGAAGACGTCGCCGAACTCTTCAAGATCCGCGCTGCGCTGGAGACGCTGGCGGCCGCGGAAGCCGCGCGCAAGCTGCGTGAGGACGACCTCGACGAATTCGAGCTGCGGTTGCGGCGCATGGATCGCGTGCGCACCGACCCCAAGCAGTGGATCGTCCGGCACGAGGAGTTTCACGACCATCTGTACCGGTTCGCCGAGATGCCGCGCCTGTACGCCGAGATCCGCCGCATGCGAGAGGCAGTACACGCCTATCTGCGGATGTACATCGACGTATACCACCACACAGAGATGCCAGGCTACGAGCACCGGACGATGCTCGCCGAGATCGCCACCGGCGATCCCGAGCGCGCAGGCCGCGCAGTACGCGAGCACATCGAGAGCGCTGCTTCGGGCGTGCTCGAGTTCCTGGCGGCCCGCGCTGGCGGCACCGCTTCCACCCCCCCACCCAGCAAAGGATGAGCGCATGAGCGACCGCCAGGAATTCACCATCCCGGGCCTCAACCCGCCGATCAGCCACTACTGCGACGCCGTGCGCTTCGGCAACCTGCTGTTCATCTCCGGGATGGCGCCGCTGGACGAGCACCTCAACGTCATCGGCGGCGATGACGTGGCCGCACAAGCCGAGGCGGTGTTCCAGGCCATCGGGCGCACGCTCGAGGCGGCCGGCGCCGGCTTCAAGGACATCCTCAAGGTGACCGTGCTGCTCACCGACGTGAACGACCGCCACAAGATCAATCCGGTGCGCGCAAAGTACTTCGGGAGTGCGCGCCCGGCGAGCACGCTGTTCGAAGTCAGCCGCCTCGCGGTGCCGGGCATGAAAGTCGAAGTCGAGGCGGTCGTCGGCATCCCCGGCTGACCGCACTTGCAGCCGACACCCCCAGGTCCTGAAGCCTCGAGTGATGGCCGCTGAGATCGTCGAGTTCCCGGTCGTCGCAGGCGGCGTGCAGACACGCGTGCTCGAGGCCGGCGAAGGTGATCGTGCGCTGCTCTTCGTGCACGGCCTGGGCGCGCGGGCTGACCGCTGGCGGCGCAACATGCCGGTGCTGGCGGCGCAGGGTTGGCGCTGCATCGCACTTGACCTCCCCGGCCACGGCCTGGCGACCAAGGGCCCGGGCATCCCGGCCACGGTGCAGGCGCTGGCCGATTTCACCGGTGCCGTGGCCGACGAGCTGCAGCTGCGCGAGGTGGTGCTGGTGGGCACCTCGCTCGGTGGGCACATTCTTGGCCGGCTCGCGCTGGACCGCGCCGACGCACTCGCGCATTCCGGCCTGCGGCCGATGGGGCTGATGATGATCGGCACGCTGGGCCTGTTTCCGCTGGACCCTGCGGTCGCCCTAGCCATCCGGCGCTCGGTCACCGAAACCTCGATGGAGGCCATCGCCCGCAAGGTCGCCTTCGTGATGAAGGTGCGCGATGGCATCACACCGGCGTGGCTGCGCGAGGAGTACCTGATCAACAACTCGAAGGGCGCCCACGAGTCCCTCGAGCGGCTGGGCGACTACCTCGTGCGCCAGCCGCCGGCTGACATCGTCGGCCCGAGCCTGCAGGCGCTGTCGCAATCGCTGCCGATCGCAGTGGTCTGGGGCGCGGAAGACCAGGCGGTGCCCGTGCAGATCGGGTGGGACGCACATCACCGGCTCGGCCTGCCCGCGCCGACGCTGATCGAAGGCACCGGGCACGCGCCCTACTGGGAGCGGGACGAGGTCTTCAACCCCCTGCTCGCGGCCTTCGCCGGCCGGTGCTTCGGCCCGCCCGCGGGCGCCTGAGATGGACGCGCGTGTGGCCCTCATCACCGGAGGCAATTCAGGCATCGGCCAGAGCGTGGCCGAGAAGCTCGCGGAGTCGGGCTGGCGGGTGCACGTCATGGGCAGGCGCGATGCCGTGGCATCCCCCGGCTGTGCGGGCATCATGTGCTGGCAAGGCGATGTGCGCGTCGCGAAAGACGTGGCCGATGTCGTTGCCGGCGTCGTCGAGTCCGCTGGCCGGCTGGATTCGCTGGTCTGCTGCGCCGGCATTGCCGCGAGCGCGGCCTTCGAATCGCAATCGCCGGCAGAGCTGCAGAACCTGCTGGATATCAACGTGCTCGGCACCATGCTCGCCTGCCAGCAGGCCCTGCCGCATCTGTGCGGCTCTCGTGGTTCGATCGTGCTTGTCGGTTCCACGCTGGCCGATCACCCGCGGCCCATGACTGCCGCTTATGCCGCGACCAAGGGCGCGCTGGACTCGTTGGCGAAGGCGCTCGCAGTCGAGTTCGGCCCCAGCGGTGTGCGCGTGAACTGCGTACGACCCTCCATGGTGCGCACCGACCTGATGTTCAAGAGCGGTGTCGCGCCCGAGACCTATGAGGCGGTAGTGGCCGCGCGGGCGCTGACCTACCCGCTTCGCCGCATCGGTGCACCCGAGGACGTCGCGCACATGGTGCGATTCCTGCTATCTCCTGAATGCGCCTGGACGACCGGCGCGATCGTCGATGTCGATGGTGGCCATGCCGCCGCTGGATCCTGACCCCCTGCCCCCAACGGAGCTCCCCGATGAAGCACTCTCTCATCCTCGCCGCGGCCGCACTGGCTGCTCTGGCCGCCGTACCCCTGGCCGCGCAGACGCAGACCGTCAAGGTCGGCATCATCGCCCCGATGACCGGCGGCTCGGCCGACTGGGGCGTTCAGTTCCGCAACTGCATCCAGATCTATCAGTCGCAGTTCGGCGACACGGTCGCTGGCAGCAAGGTCGAAGTGATCTACCGTGACACCGGCGGCGCCAACCCCAGCCTGGCGAAGAAGCACGCCGAGGAGCTCATCGTCAACGACAAGGTCAACGTGCTCGGCGGGTTCTTCTTCTCGCCCAACGCGTTCGCGGTGTCGCCGGTGCTCACGCAGGCCAAGATCCCCGGCGTGATCTTCGTCGCGGCCACGCCCAGCATCACGCAGACCTCGCCCTACTGGGTGCGTACGGGATACACCAGCTGGCAGTCGGCAGTGCCGATGGCGCAGTGGGCTTACAAGCAAGGCATCAGGCGCGTTTACATCGCGGTGCAGGACTTCGCGCCCGGGCACAGCGTGCAGGAAGGCTTCAAGACGGCCTTCACCCGCCTGGGCGGCACCATCCTCGGCGAGGACCGCATGGCGATGAACACCGCCGACTTCGCACCCTTCGTGCAGCGCATCGCCGACGCCAGGCCCGAGGCGGTGTACATGTTCCTCTCGCCCGGCCCGTCGTCGATCGCCTTCCTCAAGGCAATCGAGGCAGCCCGGCTCAAGGAACGCGGCGTCAAGATCCTCGGCGTGGCCGAGACTGACGATCAGGAACTCGAGTCGGTGGGGGCCGTGGCCAAAGGCGTGCACTCGGCGCTGCACTACGCCGTCTCGCTGCCCTCGGATCTCAACCAGAACTTCGTCAGGTCCGTGACCTCGCGCTTCCCCAAGGACGGCCCGCCGCACGCCGGCTGCGTCGGCGCCTACGACGGCATGCGCGTCATCTACCGGATGATCGAGCAGGGCAAGGGCACGATCGACGACAAGGCCGTCGACTCGGTCAAGGGCTTCTCGTGGCAAAGCCCGCGAGGCCCGGTGAGCATCGACCCCGAGACGCGCGACATCGTGCAGAACATCTACATCAGGACCGTCGAGGAAGGCAGCGGAGGCAAGCTCTTCAACCGTGTCGTCGAAACCTTCCCTGCTGTGAAGGACCCGTGGAAGGAAGCGCAGAAGAAGTAGTCGGCGGCGCGCGCCAGGCAGCCCGTTCGAGCGGCTCGGCATGGATCGCCTGGCGTCGTTTCTCGCCTTCGTCCTGATCGACGGCATCGCCTTCGGGATGGTGCTGTTCGTGATCTCTGTGGGCCTGTCGGTGACGATGGGCCTGATGAGATTCGCCAACCTCGCACACGGCGCCTTTGCGGCCATCGGTGGCGCAGTGGCGGTCACGCTGATGAGCAGCGCAGGCGTGCCCTTCCTCCTCGCGCTCTTCTTCGCATTCGCCGCCAGCGCGTTGCTCGGCCTGGTGCTCGAGCCCATCCTTTACGCACCGCTTTACGGCGGCGACGAACTCGACCAGGTGCTGATGACCATCGGCCTGATCTTCGTCGTCATCGCATCGCTCAACTTCATCTTCGGCTCCACGCCGCTGCCGATGAAGTTGCCCGAGTGGCTGTCGGCCTCGGTTGACATCGGCATCCGGGTCGTTCCGGCGTACCGCCTGTTCCTGATCGCCGTCGGCGCGGTGCTGACGGTGCTGCTGTGGTTGACGCTGGACCGCACCGAGTTCGGCGCACGCATCCGCGCCGCAGTGGAGAACCCGCTGATGGCGCAGGCCGTCGGCATCGATACCCGGCGGCTGTTCGCGGTCACCTTCACGCTCGGCTGCGGGCTCGCCGGGCTTGGCGGCGCCTTGGGCGCGCAGATGCTGCCCATTGATCCGGTCTATCCGTTCCGCTATCTCGTCACCTTTCTCATCGTGGTCTCGATCGCTGGCTTCGGCAACATCAAGGGCACGTTGTGGGTGGCGCTGATGCTGGGTGTGATCGAAACGGCAGGCCGATACGTGCTCCCGGGCATCGCGGCCTTTCTGACCTATCTGGTGATGATCGGGCTGCTGCTGTGGCGCCCGAACGGACTCTTCTCCAAGGCCCGATGAACGACACCCGCCAGATCATCGAGCAGCAGGCCCGCGAGGGCACTCGATGGCGCGCCATCGAGGCGCTGCCC
>JBBQOR010000196.1:0-5234 GCA_038331055.1 Burkholderiales bacterium | reverse complement strand
AGCTGCGCTGGGACCACCTCGGCTGCGCCGGCCACCCCTACCTGCGCACGCCCCACATCGACGCACTGGCGCGGCGCGGCGTGCGGTTCGCCAACGCCTTTGTCAACAGCGGTGTCTGCGGCCCCAGCCGCATGAGTTATTACACCGGCCGCTACCCCATCAGCCACGGCGCCACCTGGAACCGCGTGCCCTTGTCGATAGGCGAGATCACACTGGGCGAGTACCTGCGTCACGGCGGCCGCACGCTGGTGCTGGCCGGCAAGACGCATGTGCTGCCCGACAACGCGGGTCTGCAGCGGCTGAACCTGCACGACGGCGACTCTGAACTCGCCACCCTGCTGGCGCATGGCGGTTTCACCGAGATCGACCGCTACGACGGCCACCACGAGCCCGGCGCCGAAAGCGGCTACCCGGCCTACCTGCGCCGCCATGGCTATACCGGCGCCGACCCCTGGCACGAACACGTCATCGCCACGGTCGACCCGCAGGGCACGGTGCACAGCGGCTGGTCGATGCGCCACGTGCGCTGGCCCGCGCGCGTGGCCGAGGCGCACTCGGAGACGGCCTACATGACGGACCAGGCCATCGGCTTTGCGCAGCGCATGGGCGACCAGCCCTGGGTGCTGCACCTCAGCTACGTGAAGCCGCACTGGCCTTACGTGGCGCCGGCGCCGTACCACGCGATGTACAGCGCAGACCAGTGCCTGCCGCCCGTGCGCAACGACGCAGAGCGCGAGCACGAGCATCCGGTGCTGGCCGCCTACCGCCAGCATGAGGAGAGCGTGAGCTTCGCCAGCGACGAATGCGTGCGCACCGTGCGCCCCGTCTACCAGGGTCTGGTGCAGCAGCTCGACGACCATCTGGGGCGACTCTTCGAGGCGCTGGACCAGCAGGGCGTGCTGAAGGACACGATGGTGATCTTCACCGCCGACCACGGTGACTTCCTGGGCGACCACTGGCTGGGCGAGAAGGAGCTGTTCTACGACACGATCCAGCGCGTGCCCTTGATCGTGGTCGACCCGCGGCCTGCGGCAGACGCCACGCGCGGCACGGCGGATGACCGTTTCGTCGAGGCCGTGGACATCCTGCCGACGATCCTCGATGTGCTGGGCCAGCCGCTGCCCGGCGAGCGGCTCGAAGGCCGCAGCCTGCTGCCGCTGCTGCACGGCCAGACACCGCCGTGGCGCGAGCAGGTCTATTCCGAACTGGACTACAGCTACCGGCAGGCGCGCCTGACGCTGGGCCGCGAGCCGCAGGACTGCCGCGCCTTCTCGATCCGCACGCGCGACTGGCGCTACGTGCACTGGCTGGACCTGCCCGAACAGCTGTACGACCTGCGAACCGACCCGGATCAGTTCCAAGACCTCGGCCGCGAGAGCGGCAGCGCCGCGACCCGGGCGCAGCTGCGCGAGACGCTGCTGGATGTGCTGGCGCGCAGCAAGCGCCGCGTGACGGTGAGCGACGACGACGTGCGCGCGCGCACCCACACGCATCACAAGGTGGGCATCCACTTCGGGCGTTGGTGAGCCACCCGTCGCGGCCGGCGCGGCCGCGGCCAGCCTCCACGCGGCCGGCGCGGCCGCGACGGGCCTCCACGCGGCCGTGCGGCCGCGACGAGCCTTTATGCGGTGGGCACCGCCGTCGCGCTGTCGCTCATCATGTGCCCGGGCCGCAGCCGAGCCGAGGCCAGGTAATGCGCGCGGAACTGCTCGAAGGGCATGTCGTCAGCAGCCTCGCGCTCCCGCTGGTCGGCCACCGAGGTTTCGGCCAGCGCCGCGAAGTGCTGTGCCTGTGCCTCGCTCCAGGGCCAGCCCAGGACCTGTTCGCGCAGCTGCTGCGCCTGGTGGCGGCCGAAGGCGACGAAACTGCCGTCGAAGTCATCGCGCACCCGTTGCAGCACGCGCGCAGAAGGCAGCGTCTGCGGGCTGTTCCAGGCGGCTATGGCCTCGGCCAGCGCCTGAGCGTTCAGCGTATCGCCCTGCGCAGCGTCCAGCGTCTGCGCCAGCGGCAGGCACTCGTGCAGCAGACGTTCGCCCCAGGCGAACAGCGCTTCGTGGCCGCCTGCGGGCCGCTCGAGCAGCAGCCCGGGCTCACGCCCGCGTGAGGCCGTCAGGTGCTGGTTGCGCGCCAGCCGCGCGGTCTCGTCAGGCGTGTCGGGCGGGCTGGGCTGGGTCAGGCAGTGCAGCAGGAAGACATCGATGAAGCGCATCGTGCGCTCGTTCAGGCCGGCCGGCTCGAAGGGGTCGAGGTCCAGACAGCGCACCTCGATGTACTCGATGCCGCGCTCGCGCAGCGCGTGCAGCGGACGCTCGCCGCGGCGGATGGCGCGCTTCGGGCGGATGGTGCCGTAGAACTCGTTTTCCATCTGCAGCAGCGTGGTGGCGAGCTGGTAGTACGCGCCACCGGGGTTCTTGATGCCGATGGTCTGGTAGGCCGGCCAGGGCGTGGTCATGGCCCGCTCGAGCGAGCCGCCGTAGCTGTCCAGGCTGTTGTAGCTGACCTCGAGCGTGGCCTGGGCATCGCTCTGGTAGCCCAGCCGACCCATGCGCAGCGAGGTGGCGAAGGGCAGGTACAGCGTGCCGCCGGCGAGCTGTTGCAGGCCGTGCTCGCGGCCCTCCACGAAGCTCTTGCACAGCGCAGGCGAAGCGCCGAACAGTACCAGCAGCACGAAGGCATGGCGGCGGAAGTTGCGGATCAGCGCCAGATGCTCATCGTTGCCCAAGCCCGGCAGCGACCAGTTGTAGTGGATGCCCGAGATCGTCTGCATGCGCCGGCCATAACGGTGGCCCAGCCCCATGCGGTAGACGCTCTTCATGCGCCCGATGTTGCTGTGGCCGAAACGGCCGATCGGGATCGTCTCGTCGGCGGGCAGGCCGCAGGGCATGCTCGAGGGCCACATGCGCTCGGGCGCAATGCTGCGCACGACGAACTGGTGGATGTGTTGCAGCTCGTCCAGCACCGCCTGGGCGCTGGGCTGCGGTACGGTGATCAGCTCGAGCTGCGACTCGCTGAAGTCGGTGGTGATGCCCGGGTGCGTCAGCGCCGAGCCCAGCGCGGCCGGGTGCGGCGTCATGGCCAGTTGACCATCCCCATCCACGCGCAGGCTCTCCTTCTCGACACCACGGCGGATGCCGAGCAGGCGTTCGGTGGCGGGCAGCGCAGCAGGGGTCAGGGCAGGGGTCATGTTCGGTCCCGCAGGGCGGGCAACGGCGCCACAGGCGGCACGGCCTGGCACTATAGGCGGCGGCCGTGACTTCTGCTGGCGGCGCTTCGGCAGCGCGCTGGCGGGCTCAGGCGACGGCAGCGCGGTAGGCGTGCCAGCTGGCGTGCCCGAGCAGCGGGCCCACCAGCAGCAGCCCGGCAAAGCCCGGCAGCATCGCCAGCACCACCAGCAGCGTGATCAGCAGGCCCCAGCACAGCATCGGGGCCGGCTGCGTCAGCACCAGGCGCAGGCTGGTCAGGCCGGCGGTGATGGCATCGGTCTGCCGGTGCAGGATCATCGGCATCGAGATCACGCAGAAGGCGAAGATCAGCCCCGCGAACAGTGCGCCGATGCCGACCCAGGCGACGATGAAGCCCAGGTTGTCCGGCTCCAGCAGTGCCAGCAGCGAGCCCTTGAAATCCGGCATGCCGTCGAAGCTGAGGGCGAAGACGATCAGCGTGGCGCGGCCCCAGATCAATTCCAGCACCAGCAGTACCAGGCCGAACACCGCCAGTGTGCCGGTGCGGGTGGTCCATGCGAGGAGCGAGTCGACCAGGCCCGGGCGTTCACCGGCCTCCAGCCGCTGGCTGACGCGGTACAGACCCAGGCATAGCAAAGGCCCCATCAGCAGGAAGCCGGCCGACAGCGCCAGCGTGTAGGCCGGCGCGTGCTCGAAGACCCCCAGCAGCGCCCAGCCCATGAGCATGAAGCAGCTGCCGTAGAACAGGCCGATCAGCGGCGCGCGGCGCAGGTCGCGCCAGCCCAGTGCCAGCCAGCGCAGCGGGTCCGACAGGCGCAGCGGGTTCAGCGTGATGACGGTGGCGGCGGGCCGTGCTGCCGCGGGGTCGGAGCCGGGTTCGTCCATGTGCTTGGTGTAGCGCACAAGCCGGCGGCCTGCAACGTGGCGCTGTCTGGCCCTGGCTGGCGCTGTCTGGCCCGCTTGCGCCAGGTCAAGCCAAAGCCGTTAGATGACGTTGCTCTCCAGCAGGCGGCGGCCTTCGAGCAGCCGACGCGGCGACAGCGCGTCCAGCGCAGGCGCGTCGCTGTGCCCACCGGCGATGGCGGCGGCCAATGCGCTGCCCACCGCAGGCGCGTGCTGCATGCCGTGGCCCGAGAAGCCGCAGGCGATGTGCACGTTGCGCCAGCCGGGCACCGCACCGGCCACGCCGTTGTGGTCGAAGGCGTTCATCTCGTAGTAGCCGGCCCAGGCCGAACGCACGCGCAGCGCCTCGAAGGCCGGCACGCGGGCGGCCAGCAGCGGCCAGATGTGTTCTTCGAAGAGCAGGTGATCGACCGCCTCCAGCGGCGGCTCGTCGGGGTCGCCCGGGCCACCGTCGGTCAGCGTGCGCGGCGGTGCGCCGGCCAGGAAGCCACGGCCTTCCGGGCGAAACCAGACGCCCGACGGGTCGATCACCAGCGGGCAGCCGGGCAGGGTTGCCGGCGAGTCGAAGACGAAGACATCGCGTTTTTTCGGGGTCACCGGCAGCGCCATGCCCAGCTGCGCGGCCAGCGGCGCCGACCAGGCACCTGCGGCCAGCACCACCGCGTCGCCAGCGAATCGGCTGCCGTCGGCGCAATTCACCGCCAGTACCCGCCCCCCGCGGGTGTCGAAGCCGGTGGCTTCAGCTGCCACGAAACGTGCGCCACAGGCCTGGGCCTTGCGCTTGAACGCCTGCAGCAGGGCCGGGCCGTCAAACCAGCCTTCGCCGCTCAGGCCCAGGCTGCCCAGGCGCAGGTCGGCGGTGTGCAGCCAGGGGAAACGGCGGGCCAGTGCGTCCGGGTCGAGCAGGGCAATGTCCGCGCCTTGCCGGCATTGCAGCGGCTGCTGGGCGCGCAAGGTGGCTTCACCCGCTGCGCTGCCAGCCAGGTACAGATACCCCGGTTCCACCAGCCCCAGCCCCACCCCCAGCGCAGGCCGCTCGTCGCCGATGCTGCCGATCGCCAGCTCTTCGCCCACCCGCCGCAAGAACTGCAGGCTCCACAGCGACAACGCGATGTTCACTGGCTGCGAGAACTGCTGCCGGATCGAGCT
>JBBQOR010000195.1:0-5238 GCA_038331055.1 Burkholderiales bacterium | reverse complement strand
ACGGGTCATGGGCTTGATGAGGGGTGGGTGCCGCGGCGGATGATCCATGCCGACTCGACGATGGACGGGCCGCGGCTGGCTATCATCGGTTCATTCTAGCCGGCGCCCTCTGCTGCCGGCCCCGGCCGGGGGAAGCGCCATGGCGCGCATCGACGAACTCAAGAGCAGTGGTCTGAAGGCCACGCAGCCGCGGCTGAAGATCCTCGAGGTCTTCCAGCGCGCCCAGCGCCGCCACATGACCGCCGAGGACGTCTACAAGGCGCTGCTCGGCGAGCAGGCCGATATCGGGCTCGCCACGGTGTACCGCGTGCTGATGCAGTTCGAGCAGGCCGGGCTGCTGACGCGCAGCAACTTCGAATCCGGCAAGTCGGTGTTCGAGCTCAACGAGGGCCAGCACCACGATCATCTGGTCTGCCTGAGCTGCGGCCGCGTCGAGGAGTTCTACGACGCCGAGATCGAACAGCGCCAGCGCGCCGTGGCGTTGGCCCGCGGGTTCGAGCTGCAGGAGCATTCGTTGTCGCTGTACGCCAGCTGCACCAAGGCCGACTGCGAGCACCGCAGCAAATAGCCGCTGCTCGGAGTTCGCGGCTCAGAGGTCGCCGGCCTCCATCGCGCGCTGGTGGCGCGCGACGAACTCCTGGTAGGTGTCGATGCCGCGCAATTGCAGCACCGTGTTGCGCACCGCCGCCTCGACCAATACCGCCAGGTTGCGACCGGCGTCCACCTGCACCACCACCTTGCGCACGCCGATGCCCAGCACGTCCTCGTACAGTGGCTCGTAGGGCAGGCGTTCGAAGTCGCGTTCCAGCGTTTCCTTGCGCACCAGGTGGACGATCAGCTTGAGTCGCATCTTGCGCCGCACTGCCGTCTCGCCGAAGATCGCCTTGATGTCCAAGAGTCCGATGCCGCGCACTTCCAGCAAGTTGAGCAGCAGTTCGGGGCAGCGGCCCTCGAGCGCGGTCTGGCTGATGCGGTAGATGTCCACCGCGTCGTCGGCCACCAGGCCGTGGCCGCGGCTGATGAGCTCGAGCCCGAGCTCGCTCTTGCCCAGGCCCGATTCGCCGGTCAGCAGCACGCCGAGGCCGAGGATGTCCATGAACACCCCGTGGCGCGTGGTGCGCTCGGCGAAGTGCTGGGCCAGAAAGCCGCGCACGACATCGATCACGTGGCCGGCCGACTCGGCGGTGACGAACAGCGGGATCTCGGCGCGGTCGCACAAGGCGACCAGCTTGTCCGGCGGCTGCTGCTCGTCGGCGACGATCAGCACCGGCGGCTCCAGCGTGACGATGCGCGAGATGCGGCGCTCTCGGACTTCGGGCGCGCAGTTGTCGAGGTAGGCCACCTCGCGGCGGCCGAGGATCTGCACCCGGTAGGGGTGGATGTAGTTCAGGTAGCCGACCAGGTCGGCCGCCGAGCGCGCATCGCGCACCGCGGCGTCGTCGAAGTGTCGTTCCGGGTGGGTGTGGCCGGCCACCCACTGCCAGCGCATGCCGGGGCGGTGCGCTTCGAACAGCGCCTCCGCACTCATCGAGGTGGGCTTCATGCCCGGTTGCGGCTCAGGCCACCGACTTCAGCGGCTCCCAGTCGGCGATCAGCTTGTGCACACCGGCTGCGTCGGGCTCGGTCTTGAGCCGCTCGCGCAGGTCACGGTCGGACAGCATCTCGGCGATCTCCGACAGGATTTCCAGGTGCCGCTGTGTGGCCGCCTCGGGCACCAGCAGGAAAATCAGCAGCACCACCGGCTCGTCGTCCGGGGCATCGAAGGGGATCGGCTGCTGCACCCGCAGCACCGCGGCCAGCGGGTTCTTCAGCCCCTTGATGCGGCCATGCGGGATGGCCACACCGTGGCCCAGGCCGGTGGAGCCCAGACGTTCACGCGCAAACAGGTTGTCGGTGACCGTACCGCGCGCGATCGCGTGCTGGTTCTCGAATTGCAGTCCAGCCTGCTCGAAGACGCGCTTCTTGCTGGTGGCCTCCACGTTGACCAGCACATTGCTGGAAGGGAGGATGGCTGCGAGTCGGTTCATGGGCACATCCAGCGTCCCGCCGGCGAACGACAACGTCGCGACGGGATATGTGACAGGGTAAAGAACTATAGCAACGGGACGTAAGCGCGTCTGTGCAGTGCACCACCAGAACGCGGGGTTGTTGCTGCGGCGCAGCAACTGCCTTGCCACGGCCCGCAGGTCAGTCCGAATGGGCTGCCCTGCGGGCGCACGGGCGCGGTTGTTCAGACGATGCCGGCGTCCAGCCGCTTGGGCGACTGGTGGTGGTGGTCCTGCAGCCGGTCCTTGTGGCGCACCACCTGGCGGTCGAGCTTGTCCATCAGCTGGTCGATCGCCGCGTAAAGGTCCTCGTGCGATTGCTCGACGAAGATGTCGCGGCCCTTCACACGCAGCGTCACCTCGGCCCTCTGCCTTCGGTCCTTCTCCTTCATCTTTTCCACGGTCAACAGCACGTTGATGTCGACCACCTGGTCGAAGTGCCGGGTAACGCGATCAATCTTGGTGAGCACGTATTCGCGCAAAGCGGGAGTGACTTCCAGATGGTGTCCGCTGATCGTCAGATTCATCAGTGCCTCCTATTCAAGGCGTTTAGGGATCTAAGAAGGGCAGTGGCGGGCGAGGCCGAGGGGCGCGGGTGGGGGTGGGGTTTACAGCGATAAGGAGCCGGGCCGTTGAGGACGGCTGCCCCAGTGTGCACCCGAATCCCCGCAGATGACAAGGCCGTGACATCGACCAAGGCGCCGCAGCTGTGACACCTTGGATACCATTGCCGTCGGTCGTCCCCGGGCGGCTCAGGAGAGGTGAATGGGCGGGTCTCTCGCAGGGCGCAGGCGGTGGTTGTGCAGCGCGCTGGCGGTGGGCGTGGGCGTGAGCGGGGCTGCGACGACGCTGCGAGCGCAGACCGTTACAAAAGCACCGCCGCTGCCAATCTTCGACGCCCACCTGCACTACAGCCACGATGCCTGGGAGCGGCTGCCGCCCAAGGAGGCGGTCGCCTTGCTGCGCCGCGCCGGGCTGCAGCGGGCGATGGTCTCCAGCAGCAGCGACGAAGGCACGCAGATGCTCTACGCCGAGGCGCCCGACCTGGTGCTGCCCGTGCTGCGGCCGTACCGCACGCGCAGCGAGATCGGTACCTGGATGCACGACGCTTCGGTGCCGCCGTACCTGGAAGAGCGCTTGCGCAAGTTCCGCTTCGTGGCGATCGGCGAGTACCACATCTACGGCGCCGACGCCGACACCCCGGTGATGCGCCGCGTGGTGCAGCTGGCGCGCGAGCACGGGCTGTTCCTGCACTCGCATTCCGACGCCGAGGCGATCGAGCGCCAGTTCGTGCAGGACCCGCAGGCGCGCATCCTTTGGGCGCATGCCGGCTTCGACACGCCAGAGCGGGTGCGCGACATGCTGCGCCGCCACCGCAACCTGTGGTGCGACCTCGCTTTTCGCAGCGACCACGCCAGCGAGGGCCGCATCGACCCGGCCTGGCGCGCGGTCTTCCTCGAGTTCCCTGACCGTTTCATGGTCGGCACCGACACCTTCACGCCCGAGCGCTGGTTCTATGTCGTGCCGCATGCAGAAGGCGTGCGCCGCTGGCTGGCCGAGCTGCCGCGCGAGGTGGCCGAGCGCATCGCGTGGAAGAACGGCGACGCGCTGTTCGGGCGCATGCTCGCTGCCCGGCCTTGAGGCGCGGCGCCTGGGCGGCGGCGCTGGCGGCGCTGCTGACTTGGAGTCTGGCGACACCGCTTGTCGCCCGTGCGGCCGAGCGACCGCCCTTGCACGGCGCCGAACGCGCCGCGATCCTGGCCCACGGTCCGTGGCCCGCGGCGGCAGCGCGTGACGGCTCCAACCGCGTGCAGCACCGGCGCGCCGCGTCAGATTTCGGCAAGCGGTTGTTCTTCGACGCCCGGCTGTCGCGCGACGGCAGCGTGTCCTGCGCCAGCTGCCATCAGCCCGAGCGTGCGCTGCAGGACGGGCGGGCGACGCCGTTCGGGCTGCTCGACGGCCAGCGCAACACGCCCGGTCTGGACGATGTCGCCGGGCAGCGCTGGTTCGGCTGGGACGGCGCGCACGATTCGCTGTGGTCAGCCAGCCTGGCCCCGCTGCTCAACCCGGCCGAGATGGGTTCCAGCGCCACGGTCGTGGCCCGCCGCGTGCGCGAAGAGCCTGCTTTGCGCCAAGGCTGGCGCCGGGCCTTCGACGTGCCACCGCCGGCCGACGACGAAGCAGTGCTGGTGGGCGTGGCCAAGGCGCTGGCGGCCTGGCAGGCCGTGCTGGTGTCGCCGCGCACACCTTTCGATGACTTTCGCGATGCGCTCGCCCGCGGCGACCGCCGGGCGATGGCGCGGTACCCGGTATCCGCGCAGCGCGGGCTGCAACTCTTCGTCGGTCGCGGCCGCTGCAGCGTCTGCCATGCCGGCGCGCGCTTCAGCCACGGCGAGTTTGCCGACATCGGCATCCCGTTCTTCGTGCCGGGCGGCGTCGACGCAGGACGCTTCGCCGGCATCGAGACCGTTCGCGCCAACCCGTACAACCGCCTGGGCCGCTGGGCCGACGACGGCGGTGCCGGCGGCTGGGCCACGCGCCATCTGGCCCAGGAGCACCGCCACTTCGGCGAGTTCAAGGTGCCCGGCCTGCGTGGCGTGGCCCGGACCGCGCCCTACATGCACGACGGCAGCCTGGCCACGCTGGCCGACGTGGTGCGCCACTACTCGGAGCTGAACGAGGAACGGCTGCATGCCGACGGTGAACGCATCCTGCGCCCGCTGCGGCTGTCGGCCGGGGAACAGGCCGACCTGCTGGCCTTCCTGGCCTCGCTGTCGCCGCCCGCACCGCGCAAGCGTTGAGGCGCTGACGGCCCGACGGCCGGACAGCCCGACGGCCCGACGGCGCCCGGCCGCCGGTCAGTTCAACAGCCGGGTGGCCGCGACCCGGGCGTCGATGTCGCGCAGCAGCTGGCTGTAGGCCGGCGCGCCGACCCCGCCGTACCGCGCGCTGAACTGCGCGGCGCTCAGGAACTCGGGCAGGTCGGAGACATCGGGTAGCAGGTCGCGCTCGGCCACTCCGGCGGCCAGTGCCGACTGCAACCTCTGCGGCTGGCCGACCGCCAGGGTGCCGAAGCGCGCACCGGCACGGTCCACCGCGATGTCGTTGAAGCTGAAGCCGCTGCCCCAGCGCGAGTCGGACACTTCCTTGTACAGGCCGATCGCGTCGGCCAGGGGTCCGCCGGCTTCGCTCG
>JBBQOR010000194.1:0-5252 GCA_038331055.1 Burkholderiales bacterium | reverse complement strand
GCGTCATGGGTGGGCGGCGCAGGCCATCGGCGCCGCCAGAAACTGCTCGAGGATCAGCGCGGCCGATGCGGCATCCAGGTCACGCGCGCCCTGTGCCGCGGCCTCGACCGTGGTGTAGCGCTCATCGACCTCGTGCACCGGCAGGCCGAAGCGGCCGTGCAACTGGCGCGCGAATCGGCGCGCGCGGCGCGTGTTGTCGTGCTCGGCGCCATCCGGATGAAAGGGCACGCCGACGACCAGCGCGTCGGGCTGCCATTCCTTGAGCAGCGCGGCGATGGCGGCAAAACGCGCCTCGCCTTCGGCCGCCAGCGTGCGCAGGGGCTGCGCGCGGCCGAGCAACTGATTGCCGCAGGCCACGCCCACGCGCCGCGCGCCGAAATCGAAAGCCAGAAAGGACTGCGGGCGCGTCATCGCCAACGCGGTCATGGAAGCCGGCTCAGGCGTGGCCGGCATCCGCACTCAGCATGCGCGGGTCGATGCCCAGCAGGCCCAGCGCACGGGTGTAGCGCTGCTCGGTCGGCGTGTCGAAGATGACGGCCGGGTCGGCGTCCACCGTCAGCCAGCCGTTACGGCCGAGTTCGTCCTCCAGCTGCCCCGCGGCCCAGCCGCTGCAGCCCAGCGTGACCAGCATGCGCCGCGGCCCGGCGCCGCTGGAGACGGCTTCGAGCACATCCTTGCTGGTGGTCATCGACAGACCGCCGGGGATCACCATCGTCGAGTTGTAGCCGGGGTCTTCGGCCATCTTGTCGTGCAGCACGAAGCCGCGTTCAGTCTGCACCGGGCCGCCGTAATAGACCGGCTGCTCGGCCAGTTCCTCACGTGCAAGCAGCGGCAGCTCGACCTTTTCGAACAGGTTCTTCAGCTTGATGTCGATCGGCTTGTTGATCACCAGCCCGAGCGCGCCGCGCTCGGTGTGTTCGCACAGGTAGACCACGCTGCCGGCGAAGTTGTCGTCAGCCATCCCCGGCATCGCAATCAGGAACTGGTTGGTCAGGTCGATGCGGTTGGATGTGGACATGGCGCATTTTAGTCTGCCGGTCACGGCCAAAGACGGCAAAGACGGCAAAGACGGCGAACGCGGCACACTCTTGCGATGGGAGCGCACATCGACAAGAGCCTGGAGCGTGCGCTGGTCTGGCTGCGGCGCGATCTGCGCGTGGCCGACCACGCGGCGCTGCACCATGCGCTGCGCTCCGCGCGGCAGGTGTGGTGCGCCTTCATCTTCGACCGCGAGATCCTCGACGCCCTGCCGCGCGCCGACCGCCGCCTGGAGTTCATCCGCGACAGCCTGATCGGTGTCGACGCCGAGCTTCGCGCTTTGGGCGCCGCGCACGGCGTCGCCGGCGTGGGGCTGCTGTGGCGCCACGGCGTGGCGGCCGATGAGTTGCCTGCGCTGGCCGCCGCGCTGCGCGTGCAGGCGGTTTACGCGAGCCACGACGACGATCCCTACGCGCTGGCGCGCGACGCCCGCGTGCGCGGCCGGCTGGCCGAAGCGGGTGTCGCGCTGCACACCTCGAAGGACCATGTGATGTTCGAGCGCAGCGAGGTGATGACGCAGTCGGGCACGCCTTTCTCCGTCTTCACGCCCTACCGCGCGGCCTGGTCGAGGGCGCTGCACACCACCCCTCCGAAGCCCTACCCGGTGGCGGCGCTGGCGGCGGCGCTGGCACCGCGGCCCGCCGACGAAGCCGGACTGCCCGGGCTCGAAGCGCTGGGCTTCGAGCCGACGAACCTGCATACGCTTCGTCTGCCCAGCGGCCCGGCGGGCGGCCAAGCGCTGCTGGACGAGTTCCTGCAACGCATCGACCTGTACGACGAAAGCCGCAACTTTCCGGCCATCAAGGGGCCGAGTTACCTGAGCACCCACCTGCGCTTCGGCACGGTGTCGATCCGCCATCTGGTGCGCGAGGCGCACGCCCGCGCGGCCGCGGGCTCGCGTGGCGCCGAGGTCTGGCTGTCCGAGCTGGTCTGGCGCGATTTCTACCATCAGGTGCTGCACCACCACCCGCATGTCGTCGAGCGTGCCTTCAAGCCGGCCTACGACCGCATCCGGTGGGCCCATGGCAAGCTGGCGGACGAGCACTTCGCCGCCTGGTGCGAGGGCCGCACGGGCTACCCGCTGGTGGACGCCGCGATGCTGCAGATCGACCAGAGCGGCTACATGCACAACCGGCTGCGCATGGTGGTGGCGAGCTTCCTGATCAAGCACCTGGGCATCGACTGGCGGCGCGGCGAGGCCTGGTTTGCGCTGAAGCTCAACGACTTCGACCTCGCCGCCAACAACGGCGGCTGGCAGTGGGCGGCCTCCAGCGGCTGCGATGCGCAGCCCTACTTCCGCATCTTCAACCCCATCGCACAGAGCCAGAAGTTCGACGCCCAGGGGCGCTTCATCCGCCGCTATCTGCCGCAGCTGGCCGCCCTGTCTGACAAGCTGATCCATGCGCCCTGGCTGGCGAAACCCTCCGAGCTGCAGGCGGCCGGGGTGCAGCTGGGGCGCGACTACCCCACGCCGATCGTCGACCATGCCCAAGCTAGAGCGGCCACGCTGGCGCGCTACGCGGTGGTCAAGAACGCCTGAGGCGCGCGGGCCAGTAGTTCAGGCTTCGTCGACGAAACCCAGGCTCGCGTAGAGCGCTTCGGCGGCCACGTTGCCGCGCGTGACGACCAGCCGCAGTTCGCTCTCGTCGCCGGCGCGCAGGCGGTTCATCACACGCTGCATGCCGGCGCGCGCCAGACCCTGGCGCTGCTGATCCGGCGCGGTGATCGTGAAGGCCAGCAGCGGGCGGTCTTCCCACAGCGTCACCAGCGTGGCCGAGATCAGCCGTGGGGCGGCGGCGTCGGAGTCGTCGATCACCTCGGACACCGCCCACAAGAGCGCGCCGAAGCCGCCCTCGAACAACTGCTGCACCGCGCCCAGGGTCTCCTCGGGCGTCTCGCCTTCGTCGTCGATGGTGCCGCGGTAGGCCTGCAGCATCAGCGTGGCGAGCGCGTCGGCATCCGACGGCTGCGGCACGCGAGCCCGAGGGTGCTCGCCGACCGTCTGGCGCCGCAAAGGCGCACGCATCACGCGGCGTTTGCGCAACCCCGCCAACTCAACCCCGGGCGGTGAAACGCGCCAGCAAGGCGGCGTGGCGCTGCGGCCACCGTTGCAGTTCGGTCTCGTCGCCGTCGAAGACGCCGCGCAGGAAGGCCAGCGACAGTTCGCGCGTGGCCGCCTTGACCTGCGCGTTGAGCGTCGGCCCGCCGGTGCCGGCGCGGTCGGTGAAGATGCTGTGCGAGCCGCCTTCGAACACCGCCAGCCACTTGCGCGCGCTGCCCACGGCGTCGAACACCGCCACACGGTCCTCGGCGCCGCTGAAGTAGCCAGGGATGCGGATCACGTCCTCGGTAGCCGTGATGTGCAGCGTGGGCATGCTGACGCCCGCCAGGATGCGCGTCGGGTCGCCGTCGCCATAGAACGGCGGCGCCGAGATGAGGATGGCGGCGCGCACACGGGCATCACGGAAATCGACCCGCTGCCCCTGGCGCGGCACGCTGGCCCCGGCCGCCAGCAGCGCGGTGTTGGCGCCATAAGAGTGGCCGGCGGCCGCGATGCGCGTCGCGTCGATGGCGCCGGCCAGATCGCTGGCCAGCAGCCGGTCGAGCGCGAAGCGAAGATCGCCGACGCGGGCCACGGCCTCGCCGTCGGTGGCGGCGTCGCGCAGACGTCCGACCAGCGCCAGCGGATTGCCGCCCCATAGCGCGCGGTCGCTGCCCACATGCTGCAGGTGCAGGCTGGCCAGCCCGGAGGCTGCAAAGTAGCGGCCCAGATAGCTGTAGCCGGCGCGAGAACCACCGATGCCGTGGGAGAACACCACCAGCGGCACCGGTTTGCTCGGCGCCGCGTCCGGCAGGTACAGCCGCACGGGCACCTGGCGCTGGCGCGCAGCATCCAGCCAATCGAGATCGCGCACGCTGTAACCGGACGCGGGCGATTCGGCCGCGCGCAACCGCGGCACGGCGGCCGCCAGCAGCGCGGCGATGGCCCAGGTGCGGCGCGAAAACATCATGCTGCGCGCCCCGAGGCCGCAGGCGTCGGCTCCTGCACCTCGCTCGCCGGGGCCGGCGCACGATGCACCAGGCCCTGGATGCGCAGCACGATGTCGTCCACGTAGGTGAAGACCACCGGCACCACCAGCAGGCTGAGGAAAGTGGAGGTGATCAGGCCGCCGATGACGACGATGGCCATCGGCGCGCGGAAGCTCGGATCGACGCCGATGCCCAGCGCGATCGGCATCATGCCCGCGCCCATCGCAATGGTGGTCATGACGATCGGCCGCGCACGCTTGTGGCAGGCATCGAGGATGGCATCGAAGCGGGGCAGTCCATGGTCGCGGCGCGCAATGATGACGTAGTCGATGAGCAGGATGGAGTTCTTGGTCGCGATGCCCATCAGCATGATGAGGCCGATCATCGACGGCATGGAGATCGCGCTGCCGGTGATGAACAGCGCGAGGAAGGCGCCGGGCACCGAGAGCACCAGCGCGACCAGGATCGTCAGCGGCTGCACGAAATCCTTGAACAGCAGCACCAGCACGACATAGATGCACAGGATGCCGGTGGCCATGGCCAGGCCGAAGCTGGCGAAGAGATCGGCCATTGCCTCGGCATCGCCGATGGCCGCCTGCTTCACGCCGGGCGGCAGCTCGCGCAGGCTGGGCAGCGCCAGCGCGGCCGCCTCGACCGCGCCCAGCGGTTGCTGGTTCAGCTCGATCTCGAAATTGACGTTGCGCAGCCGGTCGTAGCGCGTGATCTCGGTCGGCCCGGTCTCCAGGCTCAGCGTCGCCACGTTGCCCAGCGGCACCGGGCCGCGCGCACCGGGCACCGGCAGGCTCGACAGCAGTTCGAGGTCGGTGCGTGCCTCGGCCGGCAAGCGCACCACCACCGGCACCTGGCGCTGGCTGAAGTTGAGCTTGGCCAGCGCTTGTTCGTAGTCACCTGCGGTGGCCACACGCAGTGTGTCGGCAATCGCCGCCGCGCTGACGCCCAGGTCGGCGGCGCGAGCCGGGTCGGGGCGCACGATCAGTTCGGGCTTGACGAGGCTGGCACTGCTGGTCACCGCGCCGATGCCCGGGATGCTGCGCAGTTCGCGCTCGACCTTCGCCGCATGGTCGGCCAGCACACGGCCGTCCTCGCCTGACAGCACCATCACGTACTTCTCGGCCGACGCCCCCAGCCCGATGCGCACCCGCGCGCCGGGCAGCACCGTGAGC
>JBBQOR010000193.1:0-5259 GCA_038331055.1 Burkholderiales bacterium | reverse complement strand
TCTTGCTGCAGCGGAAGGGTCTGGCTTTGCATGATTCGGCTCCGTTCTAGCGCTGCACGCCGGTGGGTGCGAGGTCCGCGCTGCGCAGTGCGGCGGCGGTGAAGTCCGGGCCGTAGGCCGGACGCGAGACATAGCGGCCGGCGCCGCGTTCAGCGCGCAGATCACCGTCGCTCCAGACCAGCCGGCCGCGGCTGACGGTGTGGCGCACATTGCCCTTCACCTGGCGGCCTTCGAAGACGTTGAAGTCGCCCTTCGAGAACTGCGTCTTGACGGAGATCGTCTTGTTCGCCGCCGGATCCCACAGTGCGAGGTCGGCGTCGGCGCCCTCCACCACGCAGCCCTTGCGCGGGTAGAGGTTGAACACCTTGGCCGCGTTGGCCGAGGTGATGGCGACGAACTCGCTGGGCGTCAGCCGCCCGGTGTTGACCCCGGCATCCCAGATCACGCGCATGCGGTCCTCGATGCCGCCGCAGCCGTTGGGGATCTGCGTGAAGCTTTCCCGGCCGGCCGCCTTCTGCGGCGCGCAGAACACGCAGTGGTCGGTGGCGGTGGTTTGCAGCTGCCCGCTCTGCAGCCCGCGCCAGAGCATCTCCTGATGGACCTTGGGGCGGAAGGGCGGGCTCATCACGTAGGCCGCGGCGGTGGCGAAGTCGGGGTGGCGGTAGACGCTGTCGTCCAGCACCAGGTGGCCGGCCAGCACCTCGCCGTAGACGCGCTGGCCGCGTGCGCGTGCACGGGCGATGGCCTCGGCGGCCTCGATGCAGCTGACATGCACGATGTACAGCGGCACGCCGATGACCTCGGCAATCGCGATGGCGCGGTTGGCGGCCTCGCCCTCGACCATCGGCGGGCGGCTCAGCGGGTGGCCCTCGGGGCCGGTGATGCCCATCTTCTGCACCTCGGCCTGCAACAAAAAGACCAGCTCACCGTTTTCGGCGTGCACGGTGGGCATGGCACCCAGTTCCAGCGCGCGGCGAAAGCTGTTCACCAGCGTTTCGTCGTCGCACATGATGGCGTTCTTGTAGGCCATGAAGTGCTTGAAGCTGTTGACGCCCTCTTCCTTCACCAGCCGACCCATGTCGGCGTGCACGCCCTCGCTCCACCAGGTGACGGCGACATGGAAACCGTAGTCGCTGGCGGCCTTTTCGGCCCAGCCGCGCCACATGCGGAAGGCGTCCATCAGCGGCTGCTGCGGGTCGGGGATGACGAAGTCGATGATGCTGGTGGTACCGCCGGTCAGCCCTGCGGCGGTGCCGCTGAAGAAGTCGTCGGCCGCAACCGTGCCCATGAAGGGCAGCTGCATGTGGGTGTGCGGGTCGATGCCGCCGGGCATCACCAGCAGGCCGCCGGCGTCCAGCGTCTCGGCGCCGGCCGGCGCCATGGCCGCGGCGCTGGCGCCCACGGCCGCAATCTGGCCGTCCACACACAAAACGTCGGCGGCGAACGCGCGATCGGCGTTGACCACGGTGCCGCCACGGATCAGCAGGGCGTTGCTCATGCTCGGGTCTCCTCAGGTCATATCAAGAGTGGCGACGATCATGCCATCTCGGGTTTGCGGCGCATCGGGTTGTTCGGGTGCGTGGTCCAGTCGGCGTGCTCGCCCAGCACCGGCTGGCCGGTGCGCAGATCGGTCTCGCCGGGCGCCAGCCGGCGCATCGTGATGCAGCCGCTGACTGGGCACACCGAAGGGCACAGGTTGCAGCCCACGCACTCTTCTTCCTTCACCTCGAACCAGCGCCGGCCGTCCTTGCTGGCGGTGATGGCCTGGTGCGAGGTGTCCTCGCACACCACGTGGCAGCGGCCGCACTGGATGCACAGGTCCTGGTCGATCACCGCCTTCTCGGTGATGTTCAGATTGAGCTGCTGCCAGTCCCGCACCGTGGGCACGGCCTTGCCGCGGAAGTCCTCGATCGAGCGGTAGCCCTTGGCGTCCATGAACTGCGACAACCCGTCCACCATGTCTTGCACGATGCGAAAGCCGTAGACCATCGCGGCGGTGCACACCTGCACATTGCCGCAGCCCAGCGCGATGTACTCGGCGGCGTCGCGCCAGTTTCCGATGCCGCCGATGCCCGAAATCGGCAGCCCTGCGGTGGCGGCGTCGCGCGCGATCTCGGCCACCATGTTGAGCGCAATCGGCTTCACCGCTGGCCCGCAGTAGCCGCCGTGCGAGCCCCAGCCGCCGACGTTGGGGCTCATCGCCATCTGGTCGAGGTCGACACCCATGATCGAGCTGACGGTATTGATCAGGCTCACCGCGTCGGCGCCGCCGGCCTTGGCCGCGCGGGCCGGGAAGCGGATGTCGGTGATGTTGGGCGTGAGCTTGACGATCACCGGCAGCCGGCTGTGCTGCTTGCACCAGGCCGCCACCATCTGGATGTACTCGGGCACCTGGCCCACCGCCGAGCCCATGCCGCGCTCGCTCATGCCGTGCGGGCAGCCGAAGTTCAGTTCCACGCCGTCGGCGCCGGTGTCCTCCACGCGCGGCAGGATCGCCTTCCAGGCGCTCTCTTCGCACGGCACCATCAGCGAGACCACCACCGCGCGGTCGGGCCAGGCGCGCTTGACCTCGCGTATTTCGTCCAGGTTCACCAGCAGCGGTCGGTCGGTGATGAGCTCGATGTTGTTGAAGCCGATCACGCGCCGGTCGGGGCCGTGCAGCACACCGTAGCGTGGGCCGCCGACGTTGACGATCGGCGGGCCGTCCTCACCCAGCGTCTTCCAGACCACGCCGCCCCAGCCGGCCTCGAAGGCGCGGTGGATGTTGTAGGCCTTGTCGGTGGGCGGCGCGCTGGCCAGCCAGAAAGGATTCGGGCTCTTGATGCCGACGAAGGTGCTGCTCAGGTCGGCCATGTCAGGCTCCGGCGCGCAGGGCGCTGTCGATGGATGCGGCGGCGCGTTTGCCGTGTTCGACGGCCTCGACCGTCAGGTCGCGTCCGCCGGCGCGGCAGTCGCCGCCGGCCCACACGCGCGCCAGGCTGGTGCGGCCGTCGGCGTCTGTCGCGATGCGCCCGCCCTGCAGCGCCAGCGTGGTGCCGGCCGGCGCCACGAAGCTCTGGCCGATGGCCTTGAGCACCATGTCGGCGGCGAGGGTGAAGGTCTCGCCGGTTTCGACCAGACGGCCGTCCTGCAGCGCGGTGGCGGCGAAGCGCACGCCGCTCACGCGGCCGCCCTCGGCCAGCACCTGCTGCGGCGCAGCCCAGTGGCGGATCACCACGCCATGTTCGCGCGCCCACTGCTGTTCGTGGCCGGAGGCGCTCATCGTCTCGGGGCCGCGGCGGTAGACGATGGTCGCCTCTTCGGCGCCGAGCAGACGGGCCTGCGTGGCCGCATCGATGGCCGTCATGCCGCCGCCGATGACCACCACGCGGCGGCCCACCGGCAGGCGGGCGAGGTCGGCGCACTGGCGCAGTTCGGCGATGAACTCGACCGCCGCGCGCAGGCCGGTGGCGTTCGGCTCGGCCACGCCAAGCTCGTTGACGCCCGCCAGCCCGAGGCCGAGGAACACCGCGTCGTGCTGCGCGAGCAGCGCGTCGAGCGTGGTCTCGCGGCCCAGCGCCACACCGCTCTGCAGCGTGATGCCGCCGATCGACAGCAGCCACTCCACCTCGCGCCCGGCGAAGCCGTCGGTGGTCTTGTAGCTGGCGATGCCGTATTCGTTGAGGCCGCCGGGCTTGTCATTCGCGTCCAGCAGCAGCACCTCGTGGCCGCGGCGCGCCAGGCCGTGCGCGCAGGCCAGCCCGGCCGGACCGGCGCCGACCACCGCCACGCGCCTGCCTGTGGCCGCCGCGCGTGTGAAGAGCGGCGCGCCGGGGTTGGCAAACAACGCATCGGTGGCGTGGCGCTGCAGCAGGCCGATCTCGACCGGCTTGTCTTCGTGCGTGTGGCGCACACAGGCGTCCTCGCACAGCACCTCGGTGGGGCACACGCGCGCACACATGCCGCCCAGGGGGTTGGATTCCAGGATGGTCTGCGCCGCGCCACGCAGGTTGCCCTGGGCGATGCGGGCGATGAAGCTGGGCACGTCGATGCCTGTCGGGCAGGCCGTCACGCAGGGCGCATCGAAGCAGTAGTAGCAGCGATCGGCTTCCACCAGCGCCTGCGCCGGCGCCAGCGGCGCTGCCGAGTCAGCGAAGTTGAACTTGTAGGCGGCAGGCGCCAGCCGGCCGGCGTGCAGGCCGTCGGCGCGGGCAGCGGGCAGATCAGGCAGGGCGGTGGGCAAGGCGGAACTGGAATGTGCGTCCATCGATCCTCGTTGAGGCAGTAGTTCTGCGCCGCAGTGTGGTGCGCCGGCCGCGGCAGGCCAAGTGGCGGTTTCCCGCGCCGCAGGTCTGATGGCACGAGCAAGGTGCGTGCCGGGCACCGGGCGAGACGCGTCCTTCAGCGCGGTCGGTGCAGCCCGGGATAATTTGTGCCATGGACACCAAGCAGCGCATCGTGGTCGGGCTGTCGGGCGGCGTCGACTCTGCCGTCGCCGCCTGGCTGCTCAAGCGCGCCGGGCATGAGGTGCTGGGCATCTTCATGAAGAACTGGGAAGGCGACGACGACGACGCCTATTGCTCGTCGAACATCGACTTCGTCGACGCCGCGGCGGTGGCCGATGTGATCGGCATCGAGCTGGAGCATGTCAACTTCGCCGCCGACTACCGCGAGCGCGTGTTCGCCGGCTTCCTGGCCGAGTACGCGGCCGGCCGCACACCCAACCCCGACGTGCTGTGCAACGCCGAGATCAAGTTCAAGGCCTTCCTCGACCACGCGCTGCGCCTGGGCGCGGGGCACATTGCCACCGGACACTACGCCAGGGTGCGCCAACGCGGCGGCGCCTTCGAACTGCTCAAGGGCCTGGACCCGGCGAAGGACCAGAGCTACTTCCTGCACCGGCTGACGCAGGCGCAGCTGGCGCGCACGCTGTTCCCGGTGGGGGAGCTGGAAAAAACCCAGGTGCGGCGCATCGCCGAAGAGATCGGGCTGCCGAATGCGCAGAAGAAGGACTCCACCGGCATCTGCTTCATCGGCGAGCGGCCGTTTCGCGAGTTCCTTGCGCGCTGGCTGCCGCCCACGCCGGGGCCGATCGTCGACGAGCAGGGGCGCGCAGTGGGCCGGCATGCGGGCCTCTGCTTCTACACGCTGGGCCAGCGTCAGGGGCTGGGCATCGGCGGCCGCAAGACCGGCGGCGGTGAGCACGCGCCCTGGTTCGTCGCGCGCAAGGACATGGCGCGCAACGCCCTGGTGGTGGTGCAAGGCCATGAGCACCCCTGG
>JBBQOR010000192.1:0-5270 GCA_038331055.1 Burkholderiales bacterium | reverse complement strand
AGGGCGTCGCGGTTGATCACCAGCAGCAGCAGCACCAGCGCCGCCAGCAGCGCGACGCCCAGGTAGGCGCCGCGCCAGCTGCCCAGCAGCCCGCTCAGGCCCAGCAGCAGCAGCGGTGCCGCGGCCCAGCCCAGATTGCCGCTGATGCCGTGCGCCGAGTAGGCATGGCCCAGCCGGGGTGCCGAGACGCGCTTGTTGAGGATCGTGAAATCCACCGGGTGAAAGGGTGCGTTGCCCAGGCCCGCCAGCATCGCCGCCAGCAGCAGCCCGCCAAAGCCCTGCGCCGCCGAAGCGGCCAGCGCGGCCACGACAAAGCACGACAGCGCCGCGAAGAGCACCGGCCTGGCACCGACCCGATCGACCAGAAAGCCAGCCAGGGCCTGCCCGACACCCGAGACGACGAAGAACACCGTTACCAGCAGGCCCAGTTCAGACCAGCTGAGCCCGAAGTCGCGGATGAACATCGGAAACAGCGGCGGCAGCAGCATGTGGAAGAAGTGCGAGGTGCCATGCGCCAGTCCGACCAGACTGATGGTGCGGACATCGCTCGCGGCGGCAGGCAGGGGCTGGCTGAGACTGGGCATCAGGCCACTGTAGACGGTGGCGCAGGGGCAGGGTTACGATACAAGGACAAGTTCTGTCGAATTCGTGCCAACCCCCCTTCCCCCCTCCCTGGCGCATGTGCTGCCTCTCGATCCGCTGCGTTACGCGCCGACGGATGAGCGCCCGCTGCGCGCCAAGGTGCGCCGGCTGCATGCTGACACGCGCGTGGTGCCGCATGCGCACCCGTGGGCGCAGGTGGCCTTCTCCACTGCCGGCGTATGCCGGGTGACGGCCGATGACCACACCTGCATCGCGCCGCCTTCGCGTGCGGTGTGGATTCCGCCCGGCATGACACATGCGGTGACGGTGGTCGAGGACGCAGAACTGCGCACGCTGTACCTGCTGACGGCCGCACCGCAGGCGCTGGGCGGCGCCACGCCAACGCCAGACGCCACCGACTGGCAGCGTTGCCGCGTGCTGGAGGTCTCGCCGCTGCTGCGCGAGCTTGTCCAGCAGCTTGCCGTCGAACCCGGCCGGCAGGCGGCCACGGCACGCGAACGCCACATCGCCGCGCTGGTGCAGGACGAACTGGCGCAGGCGCGTCCGGTGGCGCTGGGCATCCGGCTGCCGCGCGACAAACGCCTGCGCGCACTGTGCGAGGCGGTGCTCGACGACCCGGCGCGCCATGCCACGCTGGCGGGCTGGGCCGGTGATGCCGGCGCCAGCACGCGCACCGTGGCGCGGCTGTTCCGTGAGCAACTGGACACCAGCTTCGCCCAGTGGCGGCAGCAGGTGCTGCTGGCCAAGGCGGTGTCGATGAGCGCCAGCAAGCGTCCGATGAACCATATCGCCGCCGAACTAGGCTACGCCAGCGCCAGCGCCTTCAGCGCGATGGTGCGGCGCTCTGTCGGCATGTCGCCGACGCGGCTGCTGGCCGCCGGCCCCCACACCACGGTAAACAATGCGGCCCGCACCGCCGCCAAGGCATTCACATGACCGAACAGGTTCTGGTCGACTTCATCCGGCAGGACGCCCAAGGCACCTGCAGCACCGCGCAGGCCTGGGCCAAGGCGCCGCCGCAGCTGGGCCCGGCCGCGCGCGAGGCGGCCAAGGCGCGCGCCGCACGACTGCTGCACGAACATCAGGCGGTGCTGGTGGCCCACTACTACGTGGACGGCGATCTGCAGGATCTGGCGCTGGCGACAGGGGGCTGTGTCGCCGATTCGCTGGAGATGGCGCGCTTCGGCCGCGCGCATGCCGCGCGCACGCTGGTGGTGGCCGGAGTGCGCTTCATGGGCGAGACGGCCAAGATCCTGTCGCCCGACAAGCGGGTGCTGATGCCTGATCTGGAGGCCACCTGCTCACTCGACCTGGGCTGCCCGCCCGAGGCCTTCTCGGCCTTCTGCGATGCCCACCCCGAGCGCACCGTCGTCGTCTACGCCAACACCAGCGCGGCAGTCAAGGCGCGCGCAGACTGGATGGTCACCAGTTCCTGCGCGCTGCCCATCGTGCGTGCGCTGCATGCCCAGGGCCGCAAGATCCTGTGGGCACCGGACCGCCATCTGGGCCACTGGATCGAACAGCAGACCGGCGCCGACATGCTGATGTGGAACGGTGCCTGCATCGTGCACGACGAGTTCAAGGCGATCGAGCTGCAGCTGCTGAAGGCGCGACACCCCCAGGCGCTGGTGCTGGTGCACCCCGAGTCACCGGCGGGCGTGGTGGCGCTGGCCGATGTGGTGGGTTCGACCACCCAGCTGCTCAACGCCGTGGTGCAAGGCGACGCGCCGGCCTACATCGTGGCCACGGACAACGGCCTGATGCACCGCATGCGTCAGCTGGCGCCGGGCAAGACGCTGATCGAGGCGCCGACCGCCGGCAGCGGAGCCACCTGCAAGAGCTGCGCGCATTGCCCGTGGATGGCGATGAACGGCCTGCAGGGCGTGATCGATGCGTTGCAGACCGGCGTCGGCGAGGTGCGCGTGGACGAACCGGTGCGCCTGAAGGCGCTGGGCTGCATCGAGCGCATGCTGGACTTCACTGCCAACCACCGAGACCAGCTTCAACAGGCCGCGGGCGGCTTTGTGCCGCACCTGGGCGCAACCTGATCCACCGCGCGCGGCTTCAGTGAGGCGCCCAGGCGCCGATATCCGATGCAGCAACGCAGCGCGCAAGGATGACGGCCATGGCGATCGACTTCAGCTCAGTGCACAACCACACCGAGGCCGCCGTGTTCGAGCGCGTGCAGGCCATCGGTGCGAACTACCCCGGGCTGGCCGATCGTCCTGAACTGATGGTGGACGTGGCGTGTGTAGCCCTGAACCGGCTGCAGCCACGCTACATCCGCCACAGCGTGGACATGGCCTTCTACCTGAGCGACAAGGAGCGGTCGCAGACCGAGCGTGCGGTGACCGACGCGGTCGAGTCGGCCTTCGGCTATGTGCAGGCGCGCAGTGCGATGCGCGCCCGCGGCTGAGCCGCCTGGCGCGTCAGCTGCGCGCCGTGCTGCGCGCGCGCCGGGTCAGCACGGTCGGGAAACTGACCGGCAAGGCGGCGGGAAAGTCGCGGCTGTAATGCAGCCCGCGGCTCTCGTGGCGGTGCAGCGCCGAGCGCACGATCAGTTCGGCGCAGGCCACCAGGTTGCGCAGTTCCAGCAGGTCCCGCGTGACGCGGAAGTTCGCGTAGTACTCGTCGATCTCGTCGCGCAGCAGCTTGATGCGGTGCAGCGCACGCTCCAAACGTTTGGTCGTGCGCACGATGCCGACGTAGTTCCACATCAGCAGGCGCAGCTCGTCCCAGTTGTGCGCGATGACCACCTGCTCGTCGGCGTCCTCGACCTTGCTCTCGTCCCAGTCGGGCAACGTCGGCGAGGCAGGCAGCGGATCGGCCAGGATGCGCTCGGCGCAGGTGCGGCCCAGCACCACGCATTCCAGCAGCGAATTGCTGGCCAGCCGGTTGGCGCCGTGCAGCCCGGTGTAACTGGTCTCGCCCACCGCGAACAGGCCCGGCAGGTCGGCTCGGCCGTCCAGGTCGGTGACCACGCCGCCGCAGGTGTAGTGGGCAGCGGGTACCACCGGGATCGGCTGGCGTGTGATGTCGATGCCCAGCGCCAGGCAGCGTTCATGGATGGTCGGGAAGTGCTTTTTCAGAAAGACCTCGCCCTTCTCGCGCACGATCGGCGTGGCGTCCAGCCAGACATGGTCCAGGCCGTGCTTCTTCATCTCGAAGTCGATCGCGCGGGCGACGATGTCGCGCGGTGCCAGCTCGCCACGCTCGTCGTGCGCCGGCATGAAGCGCGTGCCGCCCGGGTCGGTCGGGCCGGTGCTGGGCAGCGTGAGCACCGCGCCCTCGCCGCGCAGCGCCTCGGTGATCAGCAGGCTGCGTTCCTGCGGGTGGTACAGGCAGGTCGGGTGGAACTGGATGAACTCCATGTTCGCCACCCGGCAGCCTGCGCGCCAGGCCATCGCGATGCCGTCGCCGGTGGCGGTGTCGGGGTTGCTGGTGTAGCGGTACACCTTGCCCACGCCGCCGGTGGCCAGCACCACGGCACTGGCGGCCAGCGTGCGCACGCGCCGATGGTCGATGTCCAGCGCATACAGCCCCAGACAACGCGTGGTCTCGTGCTGCCGGAGCTGGCGCGGCGTGATCAGGTCCAGCGCCATCCAGCGCTCGTGCAGCGTGATGTCCGGGTGCGCCACGGCACGGGCCAGCAGCGCTTCGTGGATCGCCCGGCCGGTGGCGTCGGCGGCATGGGCGATGCGGCGCACCGCATGGCCAGCCTCGCGCGTGAGGTGCAGACCCAGCGGGCCGGCGGGGTCGGCCGAAAAGGGCACGCCGCGCTCGACCAGCCACTCGATCGCCGCCGCGCTGTGCTCGGCGATGAAGCGCGCCGCATGTTCGTCGACCAGCCCGGCACCGGCATCCTGGGTGTCGCGCACGTGGGATTCGATGCTGTCGTCCTGGCCGAGCACGCCGACAATGCCGCCCTGCGCCCAGGCCGTAGCACCCTCCGACATCGAGCGCTTGGCCAGCACCACCACCTGGCGCCCACGGTCAGCCAGTTGCAGCGCAACCACCAGCCCGGCCAGACCCGCGCCGACCACGACGACCGGTGCGACGGACAAGGAACTCTGACTCATGGGCGTTGCCGGTGGCATGGGGTCGGGGATTCTACGGACGGCTGGCGCCGGTCGATGGGCGATAGTCAGTCATGAGCTCGCTGCACGATGACGAAGCGGCAGACGCTGTCGAGGCCGTGCACCGCCACTTCGCGCGTGCGCCGCGCTTGAGCATCGCGCTGCACGACATCGGTGGCGAGGCCGGCATCGGCCTGCTGACCGCGCTGGCGCGCGGCGCCGAGCCGCAGCGCGAGCCGGTCCCCGGGCGCAACGGGCACGCCGGGCCGGCCTCACTGCCCTACACCGAGCTGCCGCGCGGCCTGCGGCTGTACGCCAGCGACGCCCACGCACCGGCGGCGCCGCTGCTGGCCCACAGCCGGCTGGGCGTGCTGCTGATCGGCACCTCGTCGCTGGAAGTGATCGAAAAGGCTCTGCAGCCGCTGCGCGAGGCGATGCGCGAGCGCGAACGCTGGCCCAACCGGGCCCTGCTGCTGGTGCCCATGGTGCCGACGCCACCTCTGGCCACGCTGGCCAGCGCGCTGGCCGGCCGCACCGGCGTGGAGGTGCGCGTCACGCCGACCGCGCCCGGCCGCGACGCCGCCTGGCGGT
>JBBQOR010000191.1:0-5271 GCA_038331055.1 Burkholderiales bacterium | reverse complement strand
CACGAGGCGGCCGACACCGTGGCGACATTGCAGGCGGCGGGTGCCCGCGCCGTCAGCTTCGCCGCCGATCTGGCCGATGAGGCGCAGTGCCAGGCGCTGCTGCCTGCCGTACAACTGGCCTTCGGGCGCGTGGACGCGGTGGTCAACAGCGCCTCGCTGTTCGAGTACGACGACGTGGCCGGCTTCGGCTACGCGTCGATGGAGCGGCACTGGCGCGCCAACACCGGCCCGGCCGTGCTGTTGGCGCGTGCGCTGCACGCGGCAGGCGGCGGCGCGGTGGTCAACCTGCTCGACCAGAAGCTGTGGAACCCGAACCCCGACTACTTCTCGTACTCGCTGTCGAAGGCAGCGCTGGAGGCGGCGACCACGATGCTCGCGCTGGCGCTGGCACCCACCGTGCGGGTGGCCGGCGTCGCGCCGGGCGTGACGCTGGTCAGCGGCCCGATGGACGAGGCCACCTTCGAGCGCGCGCACCAACTCACGCCGCTGCGGCGATCGTCCACACCCGAAGACGTGGCGCGCGCGGTACGCTTCGTGCTGGAGTCGCCGGCGATCACCGGCACCACGCTGCTCGTCGATGGCGGCCAGCACTTGCTGGGCCAGCCGCGCGACGTGCTGTTCCTTGCGCAGCAGGGGGCCTGAGGTGGGCGGCGGCCTGCTCGACCCTCGCCTGGCAGACTGCAGGCGCCTGTTCCTGCGCGACTATGAATTGCCGGTCTCCATCGGCGTGCACGACTTCGAGCGCCAGGGTGCGCAGCGCCTGCGCATCAACGTCGAGCTGTACGTGCCGCTGGCGTCGAGCCGGCCGCGCGAGGACCGGCTCGACGAGGTGCTCGACTACGACTTCATCCGCCACGCGGTGCAGGCCCGTATCTCCAGCGGCCACATCGGCCTGCAGGAGACGCTGGCCGACGACCTGCTGCGCGCGATGCTGGCGCACCCCGGCGTGCGCGCCGCACGCGTCAGCACGGAAAAGCCCGACGTCTACCCGGACTGCGCCGCGGTCGGCTGCGAGGTATTCGGTTTCAGGGAGCCGGGATGAACGACATCAGTGACTCGGCCGCCGCGCGCAAGACGGCCTTCGAGGCCAACAAGCTGAGCAAGCGGCTGCACCGCGAGGTGGGCCGCGCGATTGCCGACTTCAACATGATCGAGGCCGGCGACAAGGTCATGGTCTGCATCTCCGGCGGCAAGGACAGCTACGCGCTGCTCGACGTGCTGATCTCGATGCGCGAGCGCGCGCCGGTGCCCTTCTCGCTCGTGGCCGTCAACCTCGACCAGAAGCAGCCCGGCTTCCCCGAAGAGGTGCTGCCGCGCTACCTGCAAGAGCGCGGCGTGGCCTTTCACATCGAGAACCAGGACACCTACAGCATCGTCAAGCGCCTGGTGCCCGAAGGGCAGACGATGTGCAGCCTGTGCTCGCGCCTGCGCCGCGGCATCCTGTACCGGGTGGCGGGCGAACTGGGGGCGACGAAGATCGCGCTGGGCCACCACCGCGACGACATCGTGGTCACCACGCTGATGAACATGTTCTTCGGCGGCCGGCTCAAGGGCATGCCGGCCAAGCTGGTCAGCGACGACGGCCGCCACGTGGTGATCCGCCCGCTGGCCTACGTGGCCGAGACCGACCTGGAGAAGTGGGCGCGCCACCGGCAGTTTCCGATCATCCCGTGCACGCTGTGCGGCAGTCAGGACAACCTGCAGCGCGTGGTGGTGAAGAAGATGGTGCGCGAGTGGGAGCGCCAGTACCCCGGACGCACCGACAACCTGCTGCGCTCGCTGGCGCATGTCGTGCCTTCTCACCTGATGGACGGCCGGCTGCACCCCTTCGTCACGCTGAAGGCTTCTGGCCTGCCCGACGCCGACGGTGACAAGGCCTTCGACGACGAGCCCTGCGCGCCGCCACCAGGCCCGGCGACTGTGCGCCTGCACCGGCTGTCGCCGCAGGCACTGGAGGACTGAAATGATCGCACTCAACACCCAGCGTCGGCGATGGGCTGTCGCGGCGCCGGCGGCCTTGCTGGCCGTATCGCTGATGGCCGGCTGCGCCGGATTGCGCAGCGTGGCGAGCGATGTGTCGAGCTTCGGCGACTGGCCGGCCGAGCGCAAGCCCGGCAGCTACGCCTTCGAGCGGCTGCCCTCGCAGCAGGCGCAGCCCGAGGCCACCGCGCGCCTGGAAGACGCCGCCCGCGCGGCCCTGGCCCAGGCCGGCTTCAGCGCGGCGGCCAGCGGCCAGACACCCGACCTGCTGGTGCAGGTGGCCGCGCGCAGCACGCGCACCGACGCCCGCTGGGACGACGCGTTGTGGTGGCGCGGCGGTTTCGGGGTGCATCGCGTCGGCCCCTGGGGCGGCCCGCGCTGGGCTTTCGGCCCGGGCTGGGACATGCTGCCGCGCTACGAGCGCGAAGTCGCGGTGCTGCTGCGCGACCGCGCCAGCGGCCGCCCGTTGTGGGAAGCACGGGCCAGCAACGACGGCAGCTCGATGGGTGATGCTGCGCTGCTGGCGGCGATGTTCCAGGCCGCTCTGATGGACTTCCCGCGCCCCGGGCTGAACCCGCGGCGTGTGGTGGTCACGTTGCCGGGTTGATCGGCGAAACCAGCGCCGAAACCAGCGTCGAAACCAGCGCCGCCACCACCAGGGCGGCGGGAGAGATCCGCCTCAAGGCGAGACGGCCACGACGGCCGCGGCGCCGGCCAGCAGCGCGCGCACATCGCCTTCCCAGCCCTTGAGCTTGTCGCGCATCACCTGGCGCTGCTTCGGCGTGGCGGCGTTGTGCAGGCGCGCGGCGAACTCGCAGTTGTAGGCCGTCAGCCGCTGCTGGTAGGCGCGGTGGTCGGGCTGCGGCGAGCGCTCCAGCGCCTCGGCCAGCCGGCGCAGGGCGGCCAGACCGCGCTCGCGGTCCAGGCCGGGCATGGCGCGCAGCGTCTGCAGCACCTCGCGCTGGCGACGCTCACGGTCGGCCAGCCACAACTCGGGGTCGAAGGGCGAGGTGCTCAGGCTCTCGGCAATCAGCCGCCGCTGGCGTTCGTCCAGCCGCCCGTAAAAGGTCTCGGCGCGCTCGATCGTGCGCTTGACCGAGGCTTTCGTCCGCTCTGACGCGTCGGGCTGCACGAAGTCGCTGCGCAGCTCGGCGTTGCCTTTGGCGTAGCGCTGCGCCAGGTGCTGCCACTGCGCCTCGCCGCTGGCGGCCAGCACGGGCTGGGCCAGCGGCAGCGCGCCGTCGATGGCGGCCCAGGCGCGTTCACGCGCCAGCTCGGTCCATTGGCAGGCACGCGCCGCGGTCACCGGCTCCAGCGCTTCGGCCTGCAGGCTGGCCAGTTGCAATGCGTAATCGGGCAGCTGGGTCCGGCGATGCCAGGTGAACCACTGGCGGACGGCGTCCTTTGCGCGCGGCGACTGGGTGGCGTCGAAGTCCATGTAGCCGTCGAGCCACCACCAGGCGATGGTCGGCCCGTTGTCGTATCCCAGGCGCAGCGTGCTGCAGCCGGTCAGCATCATCAGCAGCGCGCCGATAATCGCGGCTTTGCGAGAAAGTGAACGCATGGCGCTGAACCTGGTGATCATGGCCGCCGGCAAGGGCACGCGGATGAACTCGGCGCTGCCCAAAGTGCTGCACAGGCTGGCCGGACGATCGCTATTGCAGCATGTCCTGGACGCCGCTGCCGGGCTGGGGGCAGTACACACCGTGGTCGTCACCGGCCACGGCGCCGAGGCGGTCGAAGCCGCCAGCCCCGGCGTACAGCATGTGCGCCAGATGCCGCAGCTGGGCACCGGCCACGCGGTGCTGCAGGCGCTGCCGGCGCTGGACGACGCGCTCGACACCACGCTGGTGCTCAACGGCGACGTGCCGCTGGTGCAGGCCGCCACCGCGCACGCGCTGGCCAGCGCCTGCGGCGGCGCGCGGCTGGCGCTGCTGACCATCGAGCTGGCTGACGCCAACGGCTACGGCCGCATCGTGCGCGACACCACGGGTGGCGTGCGCGCGATCGTCGAGCACAAGGACGCCAGCGCCGCGCAGCGCGCGATCGGTGAGGTCTACACCGGCATGATGGCCGCGCCCACCGCGGCGCTCAGGCGCTGGGTGGCGGCGCTGCGCAACGACAACGTGCAGCACGAGTACTACCTGACCGACATCGTGGCGATGGCCGTCGCCGAGGGCGTGCCGGTAGTCGCCGTGCCGGCCGCCGACGAGACCGAGGTGCTGGGCGTCAACAGCCCGCGGCAGCTGGCCGATCTGGAGCGCCGCTTCCAGCGCCGCCAGGCCGAGGCACTGATGGACGCCGGTGTGCGGCTGGCCGACCCGGCCCGCTTCGACCAGCGCGGCACGCTGCAGTGCGCGGCCGACGTCGAGATCGACATCGGCTGCCTGTTCGAGGGCCATGTCACGCTGGGCGAGGGCGTGCGCATCGGTGCGCATTGCGTGCTGCGCGACGCGCGCGTCGACGCCGGCGCGGTGATCCATCCCTTCACGCACATCGAAGGTGCCCGCGTCGGCCCGGGTGCGCTGGTCGGCCCGTACGCGCGGCTGCGGCCGGGTACCGAGCTGGGTGCCCGGGTGCACATCGGCAACTTCGTCGAGGTGAAGAACAGCCTCCTGGCCGCCGGGGCCAAGGCCAACCACCTGGCCTACCTGGGTGACGCCACGGTGGGCGAGCGCGTGAACTTCGGTGCCGGCAGCATCACCGCCAACTACGACGGCGCCCACAAGCACCAGACGGTGATCGGCCACGACGTGCACGTGGGCAGCAACTGCGTGCTGGTGGCCCCGGTGACGCTGGGCGATGGCGCCACCATCGGCGGCGGCTCGACGATCACCAAGGACGTGGCGGCCGGCCAGCTGGCGGTGGCGCGCGGGAAACAATCAGCGATCGACGGCTGGCAGCGGCCGAAAAAGACGAAGCCGGCCGGCTGAGTCGCGTGGCCCGCTTCAGGCCCGGGCCGCGACGCCGCCGCCGCCGCCTTCGCCACCTTCAGCCTGCGCTGCCGACGCCTGATCAAACACCTGTGCCGCCAGGCACAGGTCTTCCCAGGCGCGCGCCTTGTCCGGCAGATTGCGCAGCAGGTAGGCCGGGTGGTAGGTGACGACCAGCGGCACGCCCTGGTAGCGGTGCACGCGGCCACGCAGGCGGCCGATCGGCTCGTCGCTGCGCAGCAGGGTCTGCACGGCGAACTTGCCCATCGCCAGAATGATGCGCGGCTGCAGCAGTTCGATCTGCCGCACCAGGTAGGGCTCGCACTGCGCCATTTCTTCGGCGCCGGGGTTGCGGTTG
>JBBQOR010000190.1:0-5278 GCA_038331055.1 Burkholderiales bacterium | reverse complement strand
CCTCGCGCGCTCGAGCTGTTGGCCGCCCAGGCCGCCGGCCGGCCGCTGCCCCTGCTGCGCGACGTCAAGGTGAGCCACCCGAACCCGGATGCCTTCATCCAGTTTGCGCGCAACACCGTCAAGGCGATGGCGAAGAACTTCCCGGCGCCGGCACGCTGCGTCGACTGCGTCGAGCAGGCCACGAAGTCGAAGTTCGACGACGGCATGCGCTACGAGCGCGAGGCCTTCGCCGCGCTGATGCTGACGTCCGAGAGCAAGGCGCTGCGCCACGCCTTCTTCGCCGAGCGCGCGGCGAGCAAGATCGCCGATGTGCCGGAGGACACGCCGCAGCGCCCGATCGCCAAGGTGGCCGTGATCGGCGCCGGCACGATGGGCGGCGGCATCAGCATGAACTTCCTCAACGCGGGCATCCCGGTGACGATGCTCGAGACCAGGCAGGACGCACTCGACCGCGGCGTGGCCACCAGGCGCAAGAACTACGAGTCGCAGGTCAAGAAGGGCAAGCTCAAGCAGGACAAGTACGAGCAGCGTATGGCGCTCTTGTCCACCACGCTGAGCTACGACGACATCCGCGACGCCGACCTGGTGATCGAGGCGGTGTTCGAGGAGATGGGCGTCAAGGAGGCGGTCTTCCGCACGCTCGACGAGGTGATGAAGCCCGGCGCCATCCTGGCCAGCAACACCAGCACGCTGGATGTCGACGGCATCGCCGGCTTTACGCGGCGGCCGCAGGACGTGGTGGGCCTGCACTTCTTCAGCCCGGCCAACGTGATGAAACTGCTCGAGGTGGTGCGCGGCGCCAGGACCGGCAAGGACGTGATGGCGACGGTGATGTCGCTGGCCAAGAAGATCAAGAAGACGGCGGTGGTCTCGGGCGTCTGCGACGGCTTCATCGGCAACCGCATGATCGAGCAGTACAGCCGCCAGGCGGGCTTCCTGCTGGAAGAGGGCTGCACGCCGCAGCAGGTGGACAAGGCGGTGGAGAAGTTCGGCTTTGCGATGGGCCCCTTCCGCATGGGCGACCTGGCCGGCAACGACATCGGCTGGGCGATCCGCAAGCGCCGCTACGTCGACAAGCCGTCGATGCGCTACAGCAAGACCGCCGATCTGCTGTGCGAGATGGGCCGCTACGGCCAGAAGACCGGCGCCGGCTGGTATGACTACCTGCCGGGCAAGCGCGATGCGATCCCGTCGGCCGCGGTGGTCGCGATGATCGAGCAGCACCGCAGCGGGCTGGGCGTCAGCGCACGCAAGATCGGTGACGAAGAGATCGTGCAGCGCCTCGTGTTCGCGCTCGTCAACGAAGCGGCCAAGATCCTCGAGGAAGGCATCGCGGCCAAGGCCAGCGACATCGACATCGTCTACCTCACCGGCTACGGCTTCCCGCTGTGGCGCGGCGGCCCGATGTGTTACGCCGACACGGTCGGCCTGTACAACGTCGTGCAGACGATGAAGCGTTTCGCGGCCAACCCGCTGGACGATGCCGCCTCCTGGCAGCCCGCGCCCTTGCTGGTGCGGCTTGCGGCCGAAGGCAAGTCGTTCACCTGAACCCACAAGAGGAGCCCACACCATGAGCCGAGCCGTCATCGTCTCCACCGCCCGCACGCCGCTCGCCAAGAGCTGGAAGGGCGCGTTCAACATGACCCATGGCGCCACGCTGGGCGGCTTTGCCGTCCGTGCTGCGGTCGAGCGCGCGGGCATCGACGCCGCCGACATCGAAGATGTGCTGATGGGCTGCGCCAACCCCGAAGGCGCGACAGGCGCCAACATCGCGCGCCAGATCGCACTGCGCGCCGGCTTGCCGGTCACGGTGAGCGGCGCGACCGTCAACCGCTTCTGCTCGAGCGGCCTGCAGACCATCGCCATGGCCGCGCAGCGCATCATCGCCGGCGAAGGCGAGGTCTACGTGGCCGGCGGCGTGGAGAGCATCTCCTGCGTTCAGCAAGAGATGAACCAGCACATGCTGTCTGACCCGGCGCTGCAGAAGTCCAAGCCCGAGATCTACTGGAGCATGCTGCAGACCGCCGAGACCGTGGCCAAGCGCTACGGCGTGGCCAAGGAGCGCATGGACCACTACGGCGCCGGCAGCCAGCAGAAGGCCTGCGCGGCGCAGGAGCAGGGCTTGTTCGACGCCGAGATCGTGCCGGTGACCGTGACCGCCGGCGTGGCCGATGCGGTGCTCGGCCTGCGCAGCAAGGAAGTCACGGTCAAGGCCGACGAGGGCCTGCGCCAGGGCACCACCTACGAGGGCATCAAGGACATCCGTGCGGCGATGCCCGGCGGCGTGGTTACGGCCGGCAACGCCAGCCAGTTCAGCGACGGCGCCGGCGCCTGTGTGGTGGTCAGCGAGGCCTATGCCGAGCGCAAGGGCCTGAAGCCGCTGGGCCGCTTCCTCGGCTTTGCGGTCGCCGGTTGCGAGCCCGACGAAATGGGCATCGGCCCGGTGTTCGCGGTGCCCAAGGTGCTGGCGCGGCTGGGCCTGACTGTGGCCGACATCGACCTGTGGGAACTCAACGAGGCTTTCGCCGTGCAGGTGCTGTATTGCGCCGACCGCCTGGGCATCCCGATGGACCGGCTCAACGTCAACGGCGGCGCCATCGCGCTGGGCCATCCTTACGGCGTCAGCGGCCAGCGGCTCACCGGCCACGCGTTGATCGAGGGCAAGCGGCGGGGCGCCAAGCGCGTCTGCGTCACGATGTGCATCGGCGGCGGCATGGGTGCGGCCGGTATCTTCGAGGTGCTTTGATGTCTTCAGCGCCCGCGGCATTGCGCACCCCCGACGAGCGCTTTGCCGCGCTGCCGGGATGGCCCAGCGCGCCGCACTACGCCGACGATCTGCCGGGCTTCGAGGGCCTGCGCCTGCACTGGGTGGACGAGGGCCCGGCGCAGGCCGAGGTCACCGTGTTGGCATTGCATGGCCAGCCGACCTGGGGCTATCTGTACCGCAAGATGATCCCGGTCTTCACCGCGGCGGGCTTGCGTGTGGTAGCGCCCGACCTTTTCGGCTTCGGGCGCTCTGACAAACCCATCGACCAGTCCTGGTACAGCTTCGACAAGCACCGCGCGATGCTGATGGCGTTCGTGCAGCGGCTCGAGTTGCGCAACGTGCTGTTGGTAGTGCAGGACTGGGGCGGCCTGCTCGGCCTCACGCTGCCGCTGGACAGGCCAGAGCGCTTCACGCGCCTGCTGGTGATGAACACCGGCCTGGGTACCGGCGCCGTCACCGAGGGCTTTCGCCAGTGGCGCGATTACGCCAATGCGCGGCCCGACCTCGAAGTCGGCCGCCTGATGCAGCGCGGCGCGCCGGCCCTCTCGGCGGCCGAGGCCGCGGCCTACGATGCCCCGTTCCCGGACGTCCGATACAAGGCTGGCGTTCGCGCCTTCCCGAACCTCGTGCCCGACGTCGAGCACGCGCCCGGCGCCCGGACGGGGCGCGACGCGCTGGTCTTCTGGCGCGACCGCTGGAAAGGCGAAAGCCTGATGGCCATTGGCATGAAGGACCCCGTGTTCACCCCGCCGGCGATGCACAGCCTGCACCGCGTGATCCGCCACTGCCCGCCGCCGATCGAGGTGGCCGAAGGCGGCCACTTCCTGCAGGAGTGGGGCGAGCCGATTGCAGCCGCCGCGCTCGAGCAGTTCCGGTTGGCCTGAGCCGGGCGCATCGCCGTGGACCGCGAGGCTGGCGTCGATGGCGCTGACCGCCATCGAACGATGACCCCGGCCCGACATCCCGCTGAGCCCGCTGCATGCGCGACACACTCGACTTCCTGCTGAACGACTGGCTGCAGGTCGCCTCGCTGACCGAGCGGCCGCGCTTTGCCGACCACTCTGCGCAGACCTTCTCGCAGGTGCTCGACACCTGCGAGCGCATCGCGCGCGATAAGTTCGCGCCCTTCAACCGCCTGTCCGACACCGAAGAGCCGCGCTTCGATGGCGAACGTGTGCACCTGCCACGCGCCACGCATGAGGCGCTGGCGGCCTATGTCGAATCGGGCATGCTGGCCGCGGCGCAGGACTACGCGCTCGGTGGCATGCAGCTGCCCTGCGTGATGGAGATGGCCGCGAACGCCTTCTTCAGCAAGGCCGGCGGGGCGATGGCCGGCTACACCATGCTGACCAGCGGCAATGCCAACCTGCTGATGGCCCATGGCACGCCGCGGCAGCAGGCGGTGTTTGCGGCCAACGAGTTTGCCGGCCGCTGGTTCGGCACGATGTGCCTGAGCGAGCCGCAGGCCGGCTCGTCGTTGTCGGATGTGGCCACGCGCGCAATGCCCGACGGGGCCGACTTCGAGTCCGACGCGCTGGGCCCACGCTTTCGGCTGCGCGGCAGCAAGATGTGGATCAGCGGTGGCGAGCACGAGCTCACCGAAAACATCATCCATCTGGTACTGGCGAAGATCCCCGGGCCGGATGGGCAGCTGATCGCCGGCACGCGGGGCCTGTCGCTGTTCATCGTGCCCAAGCATCTGGTCGACGTCGAGGGCCGGCTGACCGGGCAGCGCAACGACGTCGTGCTGGCCGGGCTGAACCACAAGCTGGGCAACCGGGGCACCACCAATACGCTGCTGAACTTCGGCGAGGGGCGCTTTGTCGTGCGCGGCGAGGCCGGCGCGGTGGGCTATCTGGTCGGCCGCCCCGGCGAGGGGCTGCGCTGCATGTTCCACATGATGAACGAGGCGCGCATCGGCGTCGGCCTGGGCGCCGTGATGCTGGGCTATGCCGGCTACGAAGCCAGCCTGGCCTATGCGCGCCAGCGTCCGCAGGGCCGGCCTGCCGGCCCTGCCGGTAAGGACCCCGCCCAGCCGCAGGTGCCGATCATCGGCCACCCCGACGTGCGCCGCATGCTGCTCGCGCAGAAGAGCTATGTCGAAGGCGGCCTGGCGCTGGCGCTGTACTGCGCGCGGCTGGTCGACGAACTTCATAGCGGCGACGCCCAGGCGTCAGCGCAGGCCCGCCTGCTGCTGGAAGTGTTGACGCCGGTGGCCAAGAGTTGGCCCAGCGAGTGGTGCCTGGAGGCCAACTCGCTGGCGATCCAGGTGCATGGCGGCTACGGCTACACGCGCGACTTCCCGGTCGAGCAGTACTGGCGCGACAACCGCCTGAACATGATCCACGAGGGCACGCACGGCATCCAGGCGCTGGACCTGCTGGGCCGCAAGGTCGTGATGGACGGTGGCGCCGGGCTCAAGCTGCTGGCAGGGCGCATCAGCGCGACCACCCAGCGCGCAGGCGATGTGCCGGGCCTGGCCGAGCCAGCGGATGCGCTGGCCAGCGCCCT
>JBBQOR010000189.1:0-5304 GCA_038331055.1 Burkholderiales bacterium | reverse complement strand
CGCCTGGCCGCCGCGCAGTCCAACCAGGCGCGGGCGCAGCTCGACCTGGCCTCGTCGCGGCTGGCGCGCGCGCAGGTGGCCGCGCCTTTCGACGGTGTGGTGGTCAAGGGCGACTGGTCGCAGAAGCTGGGCACCCCGCTGGAGCAGGGCACGGTGCTCTTCGAGGTAGCGCCGCTGGATGCCTGGCGCGTGATCCTGAAGGTCGATGAGCGCGACATCAGCCGGCTGCTGCCCGGGCAGGACGGCCGGCTCGTGCTGACCGGTCTGCCCGGGCAGGCGCTGGCCTTCAAGGTGAAGACCGTGACGCCGGTGGCGCAGGCCGAGGACGGGCGCAACAGCTTCCGTGTCGAGGCCGACCTGGGCGCAGACGCGCTGCCGCTGGCGCTGCGGCCCAACATGGAAGGCGTGGCCAAGGTCAGCGTCGGCCAGGCCAGCGCGCTATGGCTGTGGACGCACCGCTTCACCGAGTGGCTGCGCATGAGCTGGTGGCACTGGCTGCCCTGACCCGGCCCGGCCATGAACGTCTCCGGCGCCCCCGCGGCCGCACCCACCGAGCAAGACCGCGCTGACGCGGCGGTCGCGGCGGTCGCGGCGCGCGCCGACGACGCGTTGTTCTCCAACAGCTGGTACCGCGTCGCGCCGCTCAAGCCGCGGCTGCGCGGCCATGTGCGCATCCACCGGCATGTCTACCGCGGCCAGGTCTGGTACGTGGTCGAGGACCGCATCGCCGGGCGCTATCACCGCTTCAACCCGACGGCCTACGGCGTGATCGGCCTGTTCGACGGCCAGCGCACGCTGCAGCAGGTGTGGGACCGGTTGGTCGCCGGCATGAACGACCACACGCCGACGCAGGACGAACTGGTGCGCCTGGTCGGCCAGCTGGTGGCCTCCGACCTGATCCAGTGCGACGTCACGCCCGACGTGGCCGAACTCTTCGAGCGCGGCGGGCGCCAGCGGCGCAGCCGGCTGATGCAGCGTTTCGGCAACCCGGTGGCGCTGCGCTTTCCGCTGTTCGACCCCGACAAGCTGCTCGGCCGCCTCGTCCGTGCGGCCGGGCCGCTGGCGCGCACGCCCGGGCTGCTGCTGTGGCTGCTGGTGGTGCTGCCGGCGCTGGCGCTGGCGCCCTCGCACTGGCGCGAGCTGACCGGCAACTTCAACGAGCGGCTGCTCTCGGTGGACAACCTGCTGCTGCTGGCGGTGCTGTTTCCGCTGCTCAAGGCTCTGCATGAACTCGGCCACGGCCTGGCCTGCAAGCGCTACGGCGGCGAAGTGCACGAGATGGGCGTGATGCTGCTCGTGTTCTTCCCCGTGCCTTATGTCGACGCCAGCAGCGCCAGCGGCTTTGCCAGCCGCTGGCCGCGCATGCTGGTGGGTGCGGCGGGCATGCTCACCGAGATCTTCATCGCCGCGCTGGCCTTCTACCTGTGGCTGCTGCTCGAGCCGGGCTTCGTGCGCTCGCTGGCCTTCAACACGATGGTGCTGGCGGGCATCACCACGCTGGTCTTCAACGCCAACCCGCTGCTGCGCTACGACGGCTACTACATCCTGGCCGACGCCATCGAGAGCCCCAACCTGGGCCAGCGCGCCAACGAGTACTGGCGCTGGCTGCTGCGTCGGCATGCTTTCGGCGTGCACGACGCCGAGCCTCCGCTGGCCAGCACCGGCGAGCGGCGCTGGTTCGCGTTCTACGCGCCGCTGTCCTTTGCGTACCGCATGTTCGTGCTCGTCACGATCGCGCTCTTCGTGGCGAGCAGCTACTTCTTCCTGGGGGTGCTGATCGCCGCCTGGGGCATCGTCGCCAGCCTCGTCGTGCCCTGGACGCGCGGCCTGAAGCGGCTGGCCGGCGATCCGGCGCTGGACAGCCGCCTGCCGCGTGTGCGTGCGGTGGTCGGCGGCGCCGCGGCGCTGCTGGGGTTGGTGCTGTTCGTGTTGCCGCTGCCTTCGCACACGGTGGTCGAGGGTGTCGTCTGGCCGCCCGACAGCGCGGTGCTGCGCGCCCAGGGCGCCGGCTTCGTGACGGCGGTGCCGGGCAGCGCCGGTACGCGTGTGGCGGCGGGCGACGTGGTGGTCGAGGCGGCTGAGCCCGCACTCGCGGCGCGCCAGCAAGAGCAACGCGCCCGCCTGGCCCACGCGCAGGCGCGCCACGAGGCGGCTTTCGGCAACAACCCGGCGCGCGCGGCGCAACTGGCCGAGGAGGTGCGCGCCGCGCGGCTGACGCTCGACACGCTGGACGAAGAGGCCGGGCGCCTGGTACTGCGCGCCGGCGCCTCGGGCACGTTGCTGCTGCCGCGCGCCGCCGACCTGCCCGGGCGTTATCTCAGGCGCGGCGAGGTGGTCGGCCATGTCGAGACCGGTGAGCCGGCGGTGGTGCGCGCCGTGGTGCCGCAGTGGCAGCTGCAGCCCAGCCGCGCGGGGGCCGGCGAGATCCAGGTGCGGCTGCCCCAGCAGCCCACCGCCGTGTGGACGGCGCAGCTGGCGCGCAGTGTGCCGGCGGCGGCGCGCGAACTGCCCAGCGCCGCGCTCGGCACCGCGGGCGGCGGCGGCCAGCCGCTGGACCCGCGAGACCCGCGTGGCATGCAGGGCCTGGAGGCGATGTTCGAGTACGAACTGGCGCTGCCCGCCGAGATGCCGCACCGCCAGATCGGCACCCGCGTGCAGGTGCGCTTCGAGCACGAGGCCGAGCCGCTGGCCTGGCGCATCGGACGCGCGATGCGGCGGCTGTTCCTGTCGCAGTTCCAGATCTGACCGGGGCACGCCGCTTGTCCGCCACGCTGACGCTGGATCTGCCCGAGGGCCTGGCCCATGGCGCCTTCCCCGAGCGACGCGACCGCGACGAGCCGCTGCACGACCGCCTGGCCCGCGCCGTGCTGTGGCGCACGCGGCGCCTGCTGCGGCCGGCCCTGCCGCGCCTGCGTGCAGCCGCCGCGGCGGCCCAGGGCCAGGCGGCCGCGTTGCAGTCGCTGAGCGACCACGAACTGCGCCTGCGCATGGCGGCCGCCGCCCCGGCGGCGGTGCGCGCCGGCCGCGCTGACCGGCTGCCGGCGGTGCTGGCCCTGGCCGCCGAAGGCGCGCGCCGCAGCCTGTCGATGCAGCCTTATCCGACGCAGCTGATGGGCGCGGCCGCATTGCTGGAGGGCCGGCTGGCCGAGATGCAGACGGGCGAGGGCAAGACGCTGACTGCGGGCCTGGCCGCCACGGTGGCCGGCGCAGCCGGGCTGCCCACGCATGTGGTCACCGTCAACGACTATCTGGCCGAACGTGATGCCACCTTGATGGCGCCGTTGCTGCGTTTCTTCGGGCTGAGCGCGGGGCTGGTCACTGCGTCGATGCCCGCGGCGCGCAAGGCCGAGGGCTACGCGCGGCCCGTCACCTGGTGCACCAACCAGACCATCGTCTTCGACTACCTGCGCGACCGTGTCGCTAGCGGTGGCCGCGCCAGCCTGGCGCAGGAACAGGCGCGCCAGCTGCTGGGCCGCACGCCGCAGCCGCTGCTGCTGCGCGGCCTGCACTTCGCCATCGTCGACGAGGCCGACTCGATCCTGGTTGACGAGGCGCGCACGCCGCTGATCCTGTCCGAGCTCAGCGGGATGCGCCCCGAAGCCGAGGTCTACGCGCAGGCGCTGGCCCTGGCCGGCACATTGCAGGCCGGCCGCCATTTCGACATCGACGCCGCGCGGCGCGACCTGCAGCTCAATCCGGAAGGGCTGGCCGCCGTGCGCGGGCGCAGCGACGCGCTGCCCGGCGTGTGGAAGGCCGCGCGCGGGCGCGAACAGTTGGCCGCGCAGGCCCTGCGCGCGCTGCACCTGTACCAGCGCGACCGCGACTACGTGGTGATCGACGGCCAGGTGCAGATCGTCGATGAATACACCGGCCGCGTGCTCGAAGGCCGCAGCTGGGAAGGCGGGCTGCACCAGATGATCGAGGCCAAGGAGAGCCTGGCCCTGACGGAGCCCGCGCGCACGCTGGCGCGCATCACCTTCCAGCGCTTCTTCGGCCGCTACCTGCGGCTGGCCGGCATGACCGGCACCGCCGCCGAGGTGGGCGCCGAGCTGCATGCCGTGTACCGGCTCGACGTGGTGCGCATCCCCACCCACCGGCCCGAGCAGCGCCGTGCGCTGCCGCCCACGCTGCTGGCGACGCAGGCGCTGAAGTGGCAGCGCGCGGCCTTTGCCGTGGCCGCGCAGCGCCAGGCCGAGCGGCCGGTGCTGGTGGGCACACGCTCGGTGCAGGCGAGTGAACAGATGTCGGCGCGGCTGCACGCCGAGAGCCTGCCGCACCAGGTGCTGAACGCGCGCCAGGACCGCGAAGAGGCGCAGATCGTGGCCGGTGCCGGCCGCGCCGGGCAGGTCACCGTGGCCACCAACATGGCCGGCCGCGGCACCGACATCCGCCTGGATGAGGGCGTGGTGCGGCACGGCGGCCTGGTGGTGCTGCAGACCGAGGTGCACGACTCCGCGCGCATCGACCGCCAGCTGGTCGGCCGCTGCGCGCGCCAGGGCGACCCGGGTCTGGCGCTGCTGTTCTGCGCGCTGGACGACGAGATCTTCGGCGCCCACTGCCCGCTGTTGCAGCGCATGCTGCAGGCCCTGTATAGCGGCCGTGATGAGTTGCCCACCGCGTGGCTGGTACTGCTGCGCTGGCGCGCCCAGCACCACGCCGGCCGCCTGCACGCGCGCGCGCGCCGCCGCACCCTGCGTTCCGACCGTCAGCTCGACGCCCTGCTCGGCTTTGCCGGCAACCAGATCTGAAGCCCCTCAAAGTCCATCACCATGCCTTGCACGAACCCGTTCCGCCGCTTGCTGGCCACCGCCTTGGCGGCCGTGGTGCTGCCGCTGCACGCCGCCGCCGAAGCCGAGCGCAGCCACGAGTGCCTGATCGAGCCGGCCCAGCGCATCGAGATCCGCAGCCCGGTGACGGCGCTGATCGAGCAGATTCCGGTGCAGCGCGGTGCCAGCGTGCGCGCGGGCCAGGTGCTGGTGGAACTGGACGGCACGGTGGAGGCCGCCGCGCTGGTGGGTGCGCGCCAGCGTGCCGGCTCGGACGCCGAGTTTCGCGTTGCGAAGGCCAGGGCCGACTACGCACGCGAGAAGTTCCGCCGCCGCGAAGAGCTGCGCCAGCAGAACTTCATCACCGTGCAAGAGCGTGACGAAGCCGAGGCCGAACTGCGCGTCGCCGAGGCCGAGCAGGCGGTGGCGGCAGACGCCCGCCGCATCGCCGCCGCCGAGGTGCAGCGTCTGGACGCCCTGCTGCGCCAGCGCACGCTGCGTGCGCCCTTCGCCGGCATCGTCACCGAGCGGCTGCAGC
>JBBQOR010000188.1:0-5322 GCA_038331055.1 Burkholderiales bacterium | reverse complement strand
CCGCTGACGCGCGGCACTGCCGCCTTCGTAGACGAGTTCGATGCGGATGTGGCGGTCGCGCGCGGCAGCGGCGCTGGCGCCGGCCAGCGTCATCAGCACCATCAGGAAGACCGAGATCTCCTCGGTCCATGCGAAGGACTGGTCGGTGAAGTACCGAGTGAGCACGTTGAGCAGCGTGATCAACACCAGCAGCGCCATGCAGGCCACGGCCAGACCCTCTTCCAGCGCCACCGGGATCAGCGGTTTGCGCTCTGCGGGCTGGTTCATGACACCCGCCCCCGCGCTGCGGCTGCAGACAAGGGGTGGTCTTGCGCTTGGTCGCTCACGTCCGGGCGCGGGGCACGTCAGGTGTTCCCGCCGCTTAGATAGTAACGATCGTGACTGTCGGCAGCCCTGTGGCTTACCCTCACCCGGGGTCGAGGGCCCGAAAACGAACAAGGGGCCCGAAGGCCCCCTGCAGAATGGCAGAGAGAACGCTCAGTCGCGCTCGCCGCCGAAGATGCCCAGCAGCGACAGCAGCGCCTGGAACACGTTGTAGACGCTCAGGTAGATGCCCAGCGTGGCGGTGATGTAGTTGGTCTCTTGGCCGTCCTTCACGCGCTTGAGGTCGTACAGGATGAAGGCCGAGAAGATGCCGATCACCAGCACCGACAGCGTGATCATCAGCGCGCTGCTCTGGATGAAGAAGTTGGCAATGCCGGCCACCAGCACCAGGATGGCGCCGATGAACAGGAACTTGCCCATCCCGGACAGATCCCGCTTGATCACCGACGACAGCGAGGCCATGCCGACGAAGACGGCGCTGGTGCCGGCAAACGCCGTCATGATCAGGCTGGCGCCGTTGGACAGGCCCAGCACGCTGCCGACCAGGCGCGACAGCATGAGGCCCATGAAGAAGGTGAAGCCCAGCAGGATGGGCACGCCGGCGGCAGAGTTCTTGAACTTCTCGATCGCGAACATGAAGCCGAAAGCGCCGACCAGGAAGACGATCAGGCCGATGCCCGGCGTCATGGCGCGTGCGATCCCTGTCTGCACGCCGATCCAGGCACCCAGCACGGTGGGCACCATCGACAGCGCGAGCAGCCAGTAAGTGTTGCGCAGGACGCGGTTGCGTTCGGCGGCCGGCGCGATCCCTCCGGCCTCGTTGCCGTATGTGGGGAAGGTCTGCGGGCTTTGGTTCATGCGTCCTCCAGGGACAGGTGAAGTTGAAGTGCCGTTTCGAGTGGCAGGCGGATTCTAGGTGCCGCACCGTGTTGAACGGAAAGCCCCTGATGCGGCTGGGCAGATTCGCGCGCCCGGTGCATGTGAGCTTTGTCGCGCCGGGGCTTGGTGCCTGCGCGCCGGGCAGCTAGGCTCGCCGGTCTTCCACCCTACCACCCTGAAGGATGAACATGAAGAGCCGAGCGATGCTGACCCAGGACGATGTGCGCCGCATGGGCGAGGCCGGCGAGGCGCTGGCGCGCTCGCGCGGCTGGGCGGTGACGATCGCCATTGCCGATGACGGCGGCCACCTGCTGTGGCTGCAGCGGCTGGACGGCGCCGCGCCTCTGTCCTCGCAGATTGCGCCGGCCAAGGCGCGCACGGCTGCACTCGGCCGCCGCGAGACCAAGGTCTACGAAGACATGATCAACCAGGGCCGCCACTCGTTTCTCAGTGCGCCGCTGGAGGGCATGCTCGAAGGCGGCGTGCCCGTGATGGTGGAGGGCCAGTGCCTTGGCGCGGTGGGTGTGAGCGGCGTCAAGTCGCCCGAGGACGCCGAGGTGGCGCGCGCCGCCATCGCCGCGCTGCAGCCGTCGGGCGGCTGACGGATCAGCGGCGCAGCAGCAACAGGCAGCCGCCGACGATCAGCAGTGCGGTGACGGCGGTGGTGCTGCTGGGCACCTCGCCGAACAGCCACCAGCCCAGCAGCGCCGCCCACAGAAATCCGGTGTACTCCAGCGGCGCTGCGCGGCTGGCCTCCATGTACGTGAAGGTCCAGGTCAGGCACAGCAGGCCGACCGTGGCCAGCGCGCCAGCCGCGAAGATCGGCAGCAGGTCGGCCAGGTCCAAGGGCTGCCAGGTGAGCGCCGCAGGCACTGTCAGCAGCGCCAGCGGCAACAGGTTCTGCACCAGCACGATCGTGAAAAGCGCGTCGCGTTGGGCCTGCAGCCGCGCCAGCACCAGCACGCCGGCGAAGGTCAGCGCCGACAGCGCGGCCGCCGCGATGCCCTCGAGCCGCGCGGCAGAGTCAGCGCGGTCGCGCGCCGCCAGTTCGGGCCACAGCGACACCGCGATGCCGGCCAACCCGAGGCCGAGCGACAAGCCGATGGCTGGCCCCGGCCGTTCGCGCAGCACCAGCATGGCCAGCAGCGAGGTGAAGATCGGCGCCATGTAGGCGATGACCACGGCCTGCGCCAGCGGCAGCAACGTCAGCGCATGAAAGTAGCTGACCAGGCATACCAGCAGCAAGATGGATCGCAGTCCGTGCATGCGCCAGCCGGCGCCGCGCGGCAGGGCTGGGCGCTGCCACAGCCACAGCGCGACGGCAAAGACCGAGCCGGCGGCGAAGCGGAAGAAGGCGAGCTGGACCGCGTCGTAGCGCGGTGCCATGAACTTGATGCACGCGTCCATGCTGCCGAAGCTGGCCGCGGCGAGCACGCCCGACAGCACAGGCCACAGCGGTGACATCGGGCCGCGGCCCGGGGCGGGCCCGAGCGAGACGGCGCTCCGCTTCGAGGCATCGGCGAGAACGCCCGGTTCGGTTGACATCAAGCCAGTGTAGGGGGCGGCTTGCCGCGGGCCTCGGCGGCTAGAATCGACAGGTTTGGCTGCTTGCCGCTGGCCACTGGCGCGGCGCTCGGCCGAGCGCACGAGCCTTGACCGGCTGATCGAGCCGTCTGCGGAGATTCCATTGCCCCCCATCCCTTCCCCCCCGGCCGTGCGCCCCCTGGCGCTGCTGGCGTTGGCCGATGGCTCGGTGTTCGTCGGCCAGTCGATCGGCGCGGCCGGTCACACGGTTGGCGAGGTGGTGTTCAACACCGCACTCACCGGCTATCAGGAGATCCTCACCGATCCCAGCTACTGCCGCCAGATCGTCACGCTGACCTACCCGCATATCGGCAACACCGGCGTCAACGATGAGGACGCCGAGTCCTCGCGGGTCCAGGCCGCTGGCCTCGTGATCCGCGATCTGCCGCTGCGCTCGTCGAACTTCCGCCAGCAGCGCACGCTGCAGCAATTGCTTCTCGACGAGGGCACAGTGGCCATCGCCGGCATCGACACGCGCCGGCTGACGCGCCTGCTGCGTACGCAGGGCGCGCAGAACGGCTGCATCCTGGCGCTGGCCCCGGGCGTGATGGCGGCCGATTCGGTCGTGCAGCACGCCCTTGCGCTGGCGCGCGGCGCACCGTCGATGGCCGGGCTCGATCTGGCCCAGGTGGTCAGCACGCGTGAGCCCTACGAATGGCGGCAGACCGCCTGGTCGCTGGGTCAGGGCTTCGGTTCGCTGGCGGAGCCGCGCCACCATGTGGTGGCCTTCGACTTCGGCATCAAGCGCAATATCCTGCGCCTGCTGGCTGCGCACGGCAGCCGCGTCACGGTGGTGCCGGCGCGCACCACGGCCGACGAGGTGCTGGCGCTGCGGCCCGACGGTGTGTTCCTTTCCAACGGACCGGGTGATCCCGAGCCCTGCGACTACGCGATTGCCGCTGCGCGCACGCTCATCGATCGCGGGCTGCCCACCTTCGGCATCTGCCTGGGCCACCAGATCATGGCGCTTGCTTCGGGTGCGCGGACCTTCAAGATGAAGTTCGGCCACCACGGTGCCAACCACCCGGTGAAAGATCTGGACAGCGGCCGCGTGGCCATCACCAGCCAGAACCACGGTTTCGCGGTCGACGAGGCCACGCTGCCGCCGACGCTGCGCGCCACGCACCGCAGCCTGTTCGACGGCACCCTGCAGGGCCTGGCGCGCACCGACCGCCCGGCGTTCTGTTTCCAGGGCCACCCCGAGGCGAGCCCCGGGCCACACGACATCGAAGGCCTGTTCGACCGCTTCGTCGGGCTGATGGACGCCGCTGCCGCCGTGCGCGCGCCGCGGACGGAGACCGGCAATGCCTAAGCGCAGCGATCTCCACAGCATCCTGATCATCGGCGCCGGCCCGATCGTCATCGGCCAGGCCTGCGAGTTCGACTACTCCGGCGCGCAGGCCTGCAAGGCGCTGCGCGAGGAGGGCTACCGCGTCATCCTCGTCAACAGCAATCCGGCGACGATCATGACCGACCCCGGCATGGCTGACGCTACCTACATCGAGCCCATCACCTGGCAGGTGGTGGAGAAGATCATCGCCAAGGTGCGGCAGGCCCGTCCGGGCGACAAGATGGCGCTGCTGCCCACGATGGGCGGCCAGACGGCGCTGAACTGCGCGCTCGACCTGCACCGCCACGGCGTGCTGGACAGGCACGGTGTCGAGATGATCGGCGCCAATGAGCAGGCCATCGAGAAGGCCGAGGACCGGCTGAAGTTCAAGGACGCGATGACCGGCATCGGTCTGGCCTCGGCGCGCAGCGGCATCGCGCATTCGTGGGAGGAAGCGCAGGCGGTGCAGCGGCGCATCGCTGCCGAAACGGTCAGCGGCGCAGCATTTCCGATGGTGGTGCGCCCGAGCTTCACGCTCGGCGGCACGGGCGGGGGCATCGCCTACAACCCGGCGGAGTTCGAGGAAATCTGCAGGCGCGGGCTTGACCTGTCGCCCACAAGCGAGTTGCTGATCGAGGAGAGCCTGATCGGCTGGAAGGAGTTCGAGATGGAGGTGGTCCGCGACCGCGCGGACAACTGCATCATCGTGTGCTCGATCGAGAACCTCGACCCGATGGGCATCCACACCGGGGACTCGATCACCGTTGCGCCGGCGCAGACGCTGACCGACCGCGAGTACCAGCTGATGCGCAACGCCAGCATCGCCATCCTGCGCGAGATCGGCGTCGACACCGGCGGCTCCAACGTGCAGTTCGCGGTCGACCCCAAGAGCGGCCGCATGATCGTCATCGAGATGAACCCGCGGGTTTCGCGCTCGTCGGCGCTGGCGTCCAAGGCGACGGGATTCCCGATCGCCAAGGTGGCGGCCAAACTGGCCGTGGGCTACACGCTCGATGAACTGCTCAACGACATCACCGGCGGTGCCACACCGGCGAGTTTCGAGCCGAGCATCGACTACGTCGTCACCAAGATCCCGCGGTTTGCGTTCGAGAAGTTTCCGGCCGCAGACCCGCACCTGACGACGCAGATGAAGAGCGTGGGCGAGGTGATGGCGATGGGCCGCACCTTTCAGGAGAGCTTCCAGA
>JBBQOR010000187.1:0-5335 GCA_038331055.1 Burkholderiales bacterium | reverse complement strand
CGCCGATGCGCTGCTGCGCCAGGCGGCGCTGGAGGCGGTGGCCGACATGTCTGCCGGCGCGTCTTCAGACTCATTTGTCGGGCCGGGCGGCGCGACGGCGGCCGTCTGGGCCGCGCTGGTGCTGCCGGCCTGGCCCGCGGCGCGCCGGGCGGGTGCCGTCGCGCGCTGGCTGCTGCTGTTGACCGCCCGGGCGCGGGTCAGGCTGCTGAGCCTGGCAGCGCCGCCCGCGGTACCCGAGCCGCTGCGTGCGCGCTGGCAGGAATGGCTGGACCGGGAGGTGGCGCGCCTGCCGCCGCTGGCGTTGCAGGCCGCGTGGCTGGTCGCTGGTGACGACAGGGCCGCTGCGCGCGACTGGGCCGCCACCGCGGCGCACTGGCTGCGTGCCACCGACAACCCGCTGAACCACGCGCTGGCGCTGGCGCAGCAGTGCGACGCCTTCAGCCGCGAACAAGTCCGCGATCTGGCGCGAGCCGCCGACCCCGCAGTCGTGCCGCTGCCGGCGCCGGTAGCGAGACCAGCCGATGGCGTCGCCTCGCCCCCCAGCAAACACGCCGAAGATGCCGAAGTGGCCGAAGTGGCCGAAGAGGCCGCCGGCCTGCTGGTGCCGCTGGCCGGGCTGGTGCTGCTGCATCCGTTCGTGCCGCGCCTGCTGCAAGCCTGCGGTCTGCACGACACCGCGCTGCCCAGGCTCGCGCCCGGCCCGCTGCCCCGTGCCTGCGCGCTGCTGCACGCGCTGGCCGTGGCGCCGGCCGAGGCCGATCAGCCTCCGCCTTCAGAGCATCAGCTGCCGCTGGTCAAGCTGCTGCTGGGCATCGCGCCCGACGAGCCGCTGCCGTCGCCGCTGCCATCGCTGCACTCGGCCGAACGCGAAGAAGCGCAGAGCCTGCTGCTCGCCGCGATCGCGCACTGGTCGGCGCTGGGCCGCACCAGCGTGGACGGCTTGCGCAGTGGTTTCCTGCAGCGCCAGGGCCTGCTCGACCGCGCCGCGGGCGGCTGGCGGCTGCGCGTGCAGGCCGAGCCCTGGGACATGCTGCTCGAACGCTTGCCCTGGTCCATCTCGCTGGTGCGCCTGCCCTGGATGCCCGAGCCGCTGCGCGTCGAGTGGCGAGACGTCTGAATCGACGTGGCCCGTTCCATCCCGTCCACCCATCCCATCCGATGAAGCCCGCCGAGCCGCTGCAACCCGCCGGGCGCATCGACGCCGGCACGCTGGAGGCCGAGCTGGAGTGGCTCGCCACGGTGATCGAGCGGCGGCTGCAGCACTATTTCGACAAGACGGCCGCGTCGTCTCCGGCGCTGCCCGACGAGAGCCTGCCGCCGCCGCCCGTCGACGCCGCGGCTGGCCCGTACGCCGCCGCGCTCGCGCATCACGCGCCCGAGCCGGCCGAGCGGCTGCTGCTGGCCCTCGCACTGGCGCCGCAACTGCGCCCGCAACTGCTGGACGTGCTGTGGACGCGCAACGAAGCCACGCAGCGCCCCTTCACCGAGTTCGGCGGCGCGGCGTCTGCTGCCGCCGGCCCCTTCCTGCCCAGCGGCGAGACCGCCTGCTTCCTGCTCGCTGGCGACGACCTGGCGTTGCGCATGCAGGCGATGGCGCTGCTGGCCCCGCAGGGCCGGCTGCTCAGCCACGGCTGGCTGCAACTGGCCGCCGCGCCGGCCGATGCCGGTGTGGCCAGCGGCGCGCTGGCATCGGCGCTGCTGCCGGGCCCGCGCTGGCTGGCCGAGGCACTGCCCGGCGTGGTGGTGCCCGAGGCCGACCGCACCGCACTGGCGGTGCCGGTGCACACCCAGCTGGAGTGGTCCGATCTGGTGCTGCCTGCGGCCACGCTGGCGCAGCTGGAAGACATCGGCCTGTGGCTGGCCCATGGCCGCCAGCTGCTCAACGACTGGGGCTTCGGGCGCCGCAGCGGGCCGGGCCATGTCAGCCTGTTCCACGGTCCGCCGGGCACCGGCAAGACGCTGTCGGCCTGTCTGCTGGGGCAACGCTTCGGGCGCACCGTGTGGCGGGTCGATCTCTCGCTGGTGGTCTCCAAGTACATCGGCGAGACCGAGAAGAACCTGTCGCGCCTGTTCGACGCGGCCGAGCGCCAGGGCTGGATCCTGTTCTTCGACGAAGCCGATGCGCTGTTCGGCAAACGCACCTCGGTGGGCGATGCGCACGACCGCTACGCCAACCAGGAGGTGAGCTACCTGCTGCAGCGCATCGAGCTGTTCGACGGCGTGGTCATCCTGGCCTCCAACCTGCGGCAGAACATCGACGACGCCTTCCTGCGCCGCTTCCAGTCGGTGGTGCCGTTTGCGCTGCCGCGCGAGGCCGAGCGGCTGCGCCTGTGGCGCGAGGCGGTGCCCCCGCAGGTGCAGTCCGAAGCCTCGCTCGACCTGCCCCGCCTGGCGCGCCAGCATGAGGTGGCCGGCGGCACCATCGTCAACGTGCTGCGCTTTGCCTGCCTGCGCGCGCTGGGCCGCGGTGATGCGCTTCTGCGCGCCGAGGATGTCGACGAAGGGCTGCGCCGCGAACTTCTCAAGCAGGGGCGGGCGTCGTCATGAGCGGCGCGGCGCAGACCGCCCGCATGGTGATGCGCGCGCCGGTGGCGCGTGCCCCCCGGCCGATCCGTGTGCCCGCGCCGGGCACCGCACGCCGGCCCGCCGCGACGGCGGTGTCGCAGCCGCACGAGCCCACCGAGCGCGAGGCGGCGCGGGTCGCGCGGCGTGTGCTGACCATGCCCGCGCCTGGCGCAGCGCCAGGGCCGTCAGGGTCACGGTCGGCGGCGGCCGGTGCCATGCCCAGGGCGGCTGCCGCGAGTGCGTCGCCGCCCGCATCGCTGGGCGTGGCCTCGTCCGCTGGCCAGCCTTTGCCCGAGCGTGTGCGCCAGGACATGGAGCCGCGCCTGCAGGCCGACTTCTCCGCCGTGCGCGTGCACACCGGCGACAGCGCCGCACGCGCCAGCCGCCGGCTCAACGCCGCCGCCTTCACGCTCGGCCACCAGGTCTTCTTCGGGCGTGACCGCTTCCAGCCCGAGAGCAACGCCGGGCGCGAGCTGATCGCGCACGAACTCACGCACACCATCCAGCAGGGCGCGGCGCCGCAGCGCGCAGCGCAGGCACCACCACTCGCGGTACCCCGTCCGCAGCGCAGCCTGCAGCCGGGCGCGCTGCCGCAGATCACCGCTGCACCCGTGGGCCCGCTGCCGCCGGTGCAGCGCAGCGTGGCCGATCCTGCTGCCGAGGTGCGCGTGCATCAGCGCAGCGAGCCGCGCGTCGCCCGCCTGGGCATCCAGGACGCGCTGGACTACTTCGCCGACAAGGCGGCGTGGATCCCCGGCTTCACGATGTTCACCTTCCTGCTCGGCTTCAACCCGATCAGCCTGCGCGCCGTCTCGCGCACCGCCGCCAACCTGCTGCGCGCGCTGATCCAGTTGCTGCCGGGCGGGCCGCTGATCACGCAGGCGCTGGACAACCACGGCCTCATCGATCGTGTCGCCGCCTGGGCCGAGGGCCAGCTGTCGGCGCTCGGCGACATCGGCGCCAGCGTGCGCCAGTCGGTCGACGATTTCCTCGACGACTTGAGCTGGACCGACATCTTCGATCTCGGCGGCCTGTGGGACCGCGCCAAGCGCATCGTCAGCACCCCCATCGACCGAATCATCAGCTTCGGCAGCAGCCTGATCAGCGGAATCATCGAGTTCGTCAAAGACGCCATCCTGCGGCCGATCGGCGCGCTGGCCCAGGGCACGCGGGCCTGGCCGCTGCTCTGCGCCGTGCTCGGTTATGACCCGGTGACCGGCGACCCGAGCCCGCGCACGCCGGCTGCTCTGCTCGGCGGTTTCATGACGCTGATCGGCCAGGAAGAGGTGTGGCAGAACATCCAGCGCGGCAACGCCATCGGCCAGGCCTGGGGCTGGTTCCAGGGCGCGATGGGCGATCTGATGGGCTTCGTCACCGCGCTGCCGGGCACCTTCATCGCCGCCTTCCGCTCGCTGGAGCTGGTGGACATCATCCTGGTGCCACGCGCCTTCGCCAAGATCGTCGCCGTCTTCGCCAGCTTCGCCGGGCGCTTCCTGAGTTGGGCGCTGGGCACCGTGATCAAGCTGCTGGAGATCATCTTCTCGGTCGTCGCGCCGGGCGCGATGGGCTACCTGCGCCGTGCCGGCGGCGCGCTGCAGAGCATATTCCGCAACCCGATCGGCTTCATCGGCAACCTGGTTCGTGCGGCCAAGGCGGGCTTCCAGAAGTTCGCCGGCAAGTTCCTCGACCACCTCAAGGCCGGCGTGCTGATCTGGCTTACGGGGTCGCTGCCGGGCATCTACATCCCGACCGCGCTGAGCCTGACCGAGATCCTGAAGTTCGTGCTCTCGGTGCTGGGATTGAGCTGGGCCAACCTGCGCGCCAAGCTCGTGACGGCCGTCGGCGAGCCGGCCGTGCGTGCGATGGAGATGGGCTTCGATCTGGTGCGCACGCTGGTCACGCAGGGCCCGGCCGCGGCGTGGGAGCAGCTCAAGGAGTCGCTCGCCAACCTCAAGCAGATGGCCATCGATGCGCTGATCGACATGGTGGTCAACCTGGTCGTCACGCGCGCCGTGCCGCGTCTGGTGGCCATGTTCATCCCGGGTGCCGGTTTCATCGGCGCCATCATGGCCATCTGGGGAACCATCCAGACCTTCATGGCGCAGCTCTCGCGCATCATGCAGGTGGTCACCGGCTTCCTGAACTCGATCGCTGCGATTGCCAGCGGCAACATCGCGGCAGCGGCCACGCGCGTCGACGGCATCCTGGTCAATCTGCTGTCGCTGGCCATCAGCTTCCTCGCCGGCTTCGCCGGGCTCGGCCGCGTGGCAGACAGGGTGCGCGAAGTCCTGGCCCGCATCCGCGCGCCGATCGATCAGGCGCTCGATGGGTTGGTGCGGTGGCTGATTGGCGCTGCGCGACGGCTGGGGCGCTTTGTCGCGCAGGCGGGGGTGCCGAACGACCCGGCGCAGCGCCTGCAGCTGGCGCTGCGCGCGTCGACGGCCGTCGCGCGGCGCCTGCCGCCGGGTCGCATATCGGCCGGAGTCATCGCGCCGCTGCTGGGGGCAATCCGGACGCGATACGGGCTCACATCACTGACCCCCGAGCTGCGCCAGGGTCGCTGGTGGATCACGGCGGTCATCAACCCGCGCCAGTCCGGGGACACCGGTCGCGAGGACACCAGCAGCACGGCTTTCGACGAAGCCGGTGTCTGGGAGCGGGTGGCCGCCGGGCTCGGGCCGGAGGTGCGCGAGGTGCGTGTGAGCGGCTTCTCGATCGACGCCGCACGCACAGCGCTGCGCGCCGCGATTGCCCGCAGCACGGCGACCCC
>JBBQOR010000186.1:0-5335 GCA_038331055.1 Burkholderiales bacterium | reverse complement strand
CGGCCCACTTGTGCCAGTCGTACAGGCGCAGCTTGTCGGGCGAACTGGGCAGATCGGCCATGTAGGTGCCCAGCGCGAAGAGGCCAACCAGGCCCAGCGCCATCAGCCAGTGCAGCAGGCGGGCGATCAGGCTGTAGCGGGCGCTGGAGGAGTCCATGCTGAGTCGGCTCTGTGCGGCTGCCACAGCGCTGCGCTGGCGGCGGCCAGACGGCTGCGTTCGGGGGCAGGCAGCAGCGCATGGCGCAGCGCAAAGTCCAGCGTCACCAGCGATGCGTCGACGGTCATCGCGTCGCCGGCCGCGAGTGCCAGTGCGTCGGCCAGCGGCAGCAGTTCGAAGCGCGCCACCTCGCCGTCCTGGTTGATCGGCTGCAGGCCCTGCGGCAGCTCGAGATCGAAGACCTGCAGCCACTCGTGCTGCAGGCCCTCGGGGATGTCTCGACGCAGCCGCACCACGCGGCCAGGGCGGGCGGCGGCGAGCGTGGCCCGGTCGAGCCCGGCCTCCTCGAAGCCTTCACGCACCAGGGTCTGCGCCGGCGTCTGGCCGAAGGGCACGCCACCGCCGATCAGGTTGTCGAAGAGCCCCGGGTCGCTGGCTTTCTTCAGCGAGCGCTGCGCGATCCACAGCGCGGCGGGGCGGCCATCGGCATCGGCCACCCAGCCGTTGCAGTGCGCGCCGAAAGTCAGCGTGCCCCAGAAGCGCGACGCGGCGCGCTCTGTGCGGGCCAGCAGCGTTTGGCCGTCGGCCGGGTCGACGATGGCGTAGCTCTCGTCGCGCCAGCCGCGCACCAGACCGCGCTCGCGAAGCGCGGCGTTGATGTGGGCGAGCGCCGCGTCGCGCTCGGCGGCGGGGCACTGCAGCGTCACGCTGTCGTCCGTGATGTCGAGTGCTTCGCTGATCGCGGCAATCGAGGCCAGCGCGCTGAAGTGGGCGCGGGCTACGGACCCTGCCCCGCAGCCCTCGATGAAGAAGGGCAGGCGCCGGCTCATGTCAGCCGCCTGCGCGACGGCAATGGCCGGCCACTCGGCCGACGGTTTCAAGGCGCCAAGGGCCTGAACTCCGAGAACGGATGCGCCGCCTCGGCCAGACCGCCCAGGTGCACGTACTCGCAGGCGGCGGCGAAGCGCTGCCACATCGCCAGCACCTCAGGATGGCTGTGCGCCTGCTCGATGGCCTCGGCGCTGGCCCACTCGAAGACCTCGACCACGGTGCCGTCGCCGGCCTGCATGGCCATCGGCGAGCGGTGCGTGGCCAGACCCAGACGCTGCAGCGTCGGCACATGCTCACGCACCACCGCGTGCAGCGCTTCCGCCTGGCCCGACAAGGGCCGGAAGCTCGCGATCACCATCACCGGCGCCGGCGCGGCCTCAGCCCCAGGCAGCTCGGCGCCCAGCACCAGCCGGTGCCAGCCGGGGGCCAGCACGACCACCTCGCGCAGCCCCCACGGCTGGTCGGTCGGCGCCTCCAGCACCTGCGCGCCCGCGCTCAGCAGATGCCGGTGCAGCCCGTCGATGTCGTGGCCGACGTCCAGCCGCGTTTCGCTCGCTGGCGCCGCGGCGTCGTCGGCGTCGGCGGTGCACAGATGCAGATAGACCGGATCGCCCCAGCTGCGGTCGCCCAGCTTGACTCGCGCGTAATGCGCCGGCTCGCCATGGGCGAAGTCGAGCGCGAAGCCGAGCGTGCGCACGAACCAGTCGATGGCCGCGGCCACGTCGGGCACCGGCAGCACCGGCTGCACGCCGTGGATCTGGTGGTGGCGGGCAAGCTCCATCCCGTGGCTCCTGTCAGGGGGTTCAGGCGGCGCGCTGGCTGCCGGTGGCGGCGCTGCGCCAGCGCTGCATCAGCGCCGCCCACTTGATGCGCGCGGCTACCAGGTGCCGTTCCTTCACATGGCCGTAGCCTCGGATGTCTTCGGGGATGCGCGCGATGTCCACCGCCAGCGCCAGGTTGGCCGCGTCCAGCGTGCGCAGCAGCTCTTCGATGCAGGTGCGGTACTCGGTGATCAGCGCACGTTCGACGCGCCGCTCCCCGGTGCGGCCGAAGGGGTCGAAGGCGCTGCCGCGCAAGCCCTTTAGCCGGGCCAGCACCGTGAACGCGGTGCGAATCCAGGGGCCGAAAGGACGCTTGACGAGCTCGCCCTTGTCGTTGCGCTTGGCGATCGCCGGCGGCGCCAGGTGGTGCACCAGCTTGTAGTCACCCTCGAACTGCGCCGCGATCTTGGCCGTGAAGGCCGGGTCGGTGTGCAGCCGGGCCACCTCGTACTCGTCCTTGTAGGCCATCAGCTTGAACAGGTAGCGTGCCACCGCTTCACTCAGCTTGCTGCCGCCCAGCGGCGCTTCGGCCGCGCGCACCTGCTCGACGAAGGCCTTGTAGCGCGCTGCATAGGCGCTGTCCTGGTAGCCGGTGAGAAACTCGACGCGCCTGGTGACCATCTCTTCCAGCGCGGGCTTGCGCACGAACTCGATCACCTGCGCGGCCTTGTACAGCGCCATCACCGAGGCCAGGTCATGCGCGCAGCGCCGGCCCCACTCGAAGGCCGCCTTGTTGTTGTCGATCTGCACGCCATTGAGCTCGATCGCCCGCAGCAGCGCGGCCAGCGACAACGGCACGCGGCCCTGCTGCCAGGCGTAGCCCAGCATCAGCGGGTTGGTATAGATGCTGTCGCCCAACAACTGCACCGCCGCCTGCTCGGCGTCGAAAGCGCCGACCAGCGCCTCGCCCACGCTGTCGCGCAGCGCGGCCTCGCAGTGGCCGCCGGGAAAACTCCAATCGGCGTTCTTCACGAAGCCGGCGGTCGGCGTGCCGTGGGTGTTCAGCGCCACGTAGGTGCGGCCATGCTGCATCACCGCCAGCGTGGTCTTGTTGGCGCCGACGATGGCGTCGCAGGCGATCACCAGGTCAGCCGCCGCGGTATCCACCTTGGTCGTGCAGATGGCCTCCGGCCGGTGGGCGATCTGCACATGGCTCCAGGTGGCGCCGCCCTTTTGCGCCAGACCGGCGCTGTCCTGCGTCACCACGCCCTTGCCTTCGAGGTGCGCGGCCATGCCCAGCAACTGGCCGATGGTGATCACGCCGGTGCCGCCGACGCCGGCCACCACGATGCCCCAGGCGCGCTCGGGCAGCGGCAGCGTGGGCTCGGGCAGCGGCGGCAGGCCCTCCAGCGAGCCCTTTTTCTCTTTCTTCGGCTTGATGCGCTGGCCGCCTTCGACGGTGACGAAGCTCGGGCAGAAGCCGTTGATGCAGGAATAGTCCTTGTTGCAGCTGTTCAGGTTGATGCGCCGCTTGCGTCCGAACTCGGTCTCCAGCGGCTCCACGCTCAGGCAGTTGCTCTGCACCGAACAGTCGCCGCAACCTTCGCAGACCAGCTCGTTGATGACGACATGCTTGGCCGGGTCTTCCAGCTTGCCGCGCTTCCTGCGCCGGCGCTTCTCGGTAGCGCAGGTCTGGTCGTAGAGGATCACGGTCACCCCCTTGACCTCGCGCAGTTCGCGCTGGATGCGGTCGAGCTCGTCGCGGTGGTGCACCGTGACGCCGGCCTCCAGCGTGGCGCCCTCGTACTTCTCGGGTTGGTCGGTGACGATGACCAACTTGACCACGCCTTCGCTGACCAGGCTCTTCATGATCTGCAGCGGCGAATGGCCCTCGGGCCTTTCGCCCACCGGCTGGCCGCCGGTCATGGCTACCGCGTCGTTGTAGAGCACCTTGTAGGTGACGTTCACACCCGCGGCGATGCTCTGGCGGATCGCCAGGCTGCCGCTGTGGAAGTAGGTGCCGTCGCCCAGGTTGGCGAACATGTGCGGCTCGGTCGTGAAGGGCGACTGGCCCACCCACGTGACGCCCTCGCCGCCCATCTGTGTGAAGGTGGAGGTCGAACGGTCCATCCACACCGCCATGTAGTGGCAGCCGATGCCGGCGACGGCGCGGCTGCCTTCGGGCACGCGCGTGCTGGTGTTGTGCGGGCAGCCGCTGCAGAACCACGGCGCGCGGTCGCCGGTGTCGGTCGTCAGCGCCTTCAGCTGCTGCTCGCGCGCGTCCAGCACCGCCAGCCGCTGGTCCATGCGCGCCGCCACGTCGGCCGGCACGCCCAGCTTCTTCAGCCGCTTGGCAATCGCGCGCGCGATCAACCCCGGCGACAGGTCGGCCTGCGCACGCAGCAGCCAGTTCTGGCTCGGGTTCGGCATCGCCCACTCGCCGCCGGAGTAATCACCCTCCGGCTCGTCGAACTTGCCCAGCACATGCGGGCGCACGTCGGGGCGCCAGTTGTAGAGCTCTTCCTTGACCTGGTACTCGATGACCTGGCGCTTCTCTTCCACCACCAGGATCTCTTGCAGCCCTGTGGCGAAATCGCGCGTGATGGAGGCCTCCAGCGGCCACACCACGTTCACCTTGTGCAGCCGGATGCCCAGGCCGCGGCAGGCCGCGTCGTCCAGGCCCAGGTCGAGCAGCGCCTGGCGCGTGTCGTTGAAGGCCTTGCCGCTGGCGATGATGCCGAAGCGGTCGGCGCTGCCCTCGATCACGTTGTGGTTCAGCCGGTTGGCGCGCACGTAGGCCAGCGCCGCGTACCACTTGTAGTTCATCAGCCGCGCTTCCTGCTCCAGCGGCGCGTCGGGCCAGCGCATGTGCAGGCCGCCGGGCGGCAACGCAAAGTCTTCGGGCAGGATGATCTTCACCCGCGTCGGGTCGACCAGCACCGACGAGGCCGACTCGACCACCTCCTGGATCGTCTTCATGCCGCTCCACAGACCCGAGAAGCGGCTCATCGCGAAGGCGTGCAGGCCCATGTCGAGGATGTCCTGCACGCTGCTCGGGAAGAACACCGGCAGCCCGCAGGCCTTGAAGATATGGTCGCTCTGGTGCGCCGCCGTGCTGCTCTTGGCCACGTGGTCGTCGCCGGCCAGCGCGATCACGCCGCCGTGGCGCGCGGTGCCGGCCATGTTGGCGTGCTTGAAGACATCGCTGCAGCGGTCGACACCCGGGCCCTTGCCGTACCAGATGCCGAACACGCCGTCGAACTTCTTCGTCTCGGGGTAGAGGTCAAGCTGCTGCGTGCCCCACACCGCGGTAGCGCCGAGTTCTTCATTGACGCCGGGCTGGAAGACGATGTGGTTGTCGGCCAGATGCTTTTTGGCTGCCCACAGCGCCTGGTCATAGCCGCCCAGCGGGCTGCCGCGGTAGCCGCTGATGAAGCCGGCGGTGTTCAGCCCCGCCAGCACATCGCGCTGGCGCTGCAGCATCGGCAGCCGCACCAGCGCCTGCACGCCGCTCATGAAGGCGCGGCCCTGCGCCAGCGCGTACTTGTCGTCCAGGCTGACACTCTCGAGGGCCTTGCGGACGGCT
>JBBQOR010000185.1:0-5345 GCA_038331055.1 Burkholderiales bacterium | reverse complement strand
GCCCAGCGAAGCCGACCGCGCGCGGAGCGGCGGATGAAGCAGCTCGAGGTCACCATACTGGGACAGGGCTACATCCTCGGCTGCCCCGAGGGCGGCGAGAAGCTGCTGATGGCGGCCGTCGCCGCGGTCGACCGCGAGATGGGCGCCATCCGCGACGGCGGCAAGGTCAAGGCGCGCGAGCGCATCGCCGTGCTGGCCGCGCTCAATCTGGCCTACCAACTGGCCGAGCGGCCCGCCGCAACCGCCCCTTCACCCGCCGGCTCAATCGACCTTGCTGCGCTGGTGCGGCGCATCGACGGCGTGCTCGAAGAGGATGGTCATCTGCTGTGATTTCCACCCTCCCAATGCGGGAGCAGAGGTCTATACTGGACTCGTCCGCTGTGCATGCGTGGGTGCTTAATTTCCTTGAACCGATGCTCATAGAGCCAGGGCTTGGAATATCGCCGACAGGTGTGATCGTCTCGCGTCAGATGAACCCGAAGTCGTGCTGACCTCGCCCACCTGAACTTCCCTGAGGGTTCAGGAATACGGCCCACGGTGCACGGCGGACACCTACCCGATGGCCCACTGGTTGATGAAGAGCGAGCCCGACGAGTGCTCGATCGACGATCTGGCGCGCACCGCGCCCGGCACGCTGCCCTGGACCGGGGTGCGCAACTACCAGGCCCGCAACTTCATGCGCGACCAGATGCGCGAATCCGACGAGGTGCTCTTCTACCATTCGTCATGCGCCGAACCCGGCATCGCCGGCTTGGCGGTGATCGCTGGCGGCCTGGCACCCGACGCCACGCAGTTCGACCCGGGCAGCCCGTACTTCGACCCGCGGTCCGACCGCGCGCAGCCTCGCTGGCTGCAACTCGAGGTGCGCTTCACGCGCAAGACACGGCTGCTCGGCCTGAACGAGATGCGCCTCGCGCCTGAACTGGCCACGATGCAGGTGCTGCGCCGCGGCAACCGGCTGTCGATCACACCGGTCAACGACGCCGAATGGCAGGCCGTGCTGGCGCGGCTGGCCCGATGACGGGCCTCGATGCGACGCTGATCGTCGAACTGCTGGCCCTCGGCGCTCTGGTGGGTTTTCTGGCCGGGCTGCTGGGCATTGGCGGCGGCATGATGCTGGTGCCCTTCATGACCTATCTGGTCAGCGCGCGCGGGGTCGAGCCCGGGCTGGCCGTGAAGATGGCCATCGCGACCTCGATGGCGACCATCATGTTCACCTCGATCGCCAGCCTGCGCGCGCACCACCGCCACGGTGCCGTGCGCTGGGACCTGCTGAAGACCCTGGCGCCGGGCATCATCGCTGGCGGGCTGGCGGCCGGCGCGGGCCTGTTCGCCCTGCTCGAGGGCCAGGCGCTGGCCGTGCTGTTCGCCGTCTTCATCGGCTGGTCGGCGCTGCAGATGCTGCGCGGGCGCCAGCCCAAGCCCGGGCGGCAGCTGCCCGGCCCGGCAGGGCAGTTCGTGGTGGGCTCGGGCATCGGGCTGGTCTCGGGGCTGCTCGGCGCCGGCGGCGCCTTCATGTCGGTGCCCTTCATGGTGCGCTGCAACGTGCCGCTGCGCGCGGCGGTGGGCACCAGCGCCGCCATCGGTCTGCCGATCGCGCTGGCCAACACAACGGGTGTCGTCTTCAGCGGCTGGTCGCTCGCCCCGGCGCTGCCCGGCGCGTTCGGCTATCTGTGGCTGCCGGCGCTGGCGGTCGTCTCGCTGGCCAGCATGCTGCTGGCCCCACTGGGCGCGCGGGTGGCCCACCGCACCGATGTCAACCGACTGCGCCAGCTGTTCGCGCTGCTGCTGTTGGCTCTGGCGGGCTACATGCTGGGCCAGGCCTACGGCTGAGGCCTGCGACTTCTGGCCTCAGCGAGGCTCGAAGCGGATGCTGGCCAGCGTGACATGGTTGCCGCCACGCCGACGCGCCTCGGACAGCGCCGACTCGCTGGAGACCAGCAACTCGGGTTGCGTATGCGCGGTGTGCGGGAAGCTGGCCACGCCCATCGACACCGAGAAGCCCAGTTCGCGCCCGTCGAGCACCACGATCTGCGTCGCGCATTGCCGGCGCAGCCCCTCCATGCGCGAGTGCGCCGTCGCCAGACCGACGCCCGACAGCAGTACCGCAAAACGCCGGTCATCGACGCGGCAGGCCGCGTCCATCGCCCGCGTATTGCCGCGCAGCAGCCGGCCCATGGCCTCGGAGATGCGCGCGTGGGCATCGGCGCCCAGGGCGGCGACGCGTTCGGCCGGCGGATCGATCTCGATCAGCACCAGGGCGAACTCACGATGCTCGCGTGTGGACAGGTCGACCTCGCGGCGCAACTGGTCGTCGAAGTGGCCGCGCGAGAACAGGCCCGAGCCAGCATCGCGCAGACTTTGATCGCGCAACTCTTGCCGCAGCGCCTCATTGGCGCGCTGCTGCTGCTCGAGCTGCTCGAGCGCGTTGCGCAGCTGGGCGTCGCGCTGGCGCTGCGCCGATTGATCGAGCCACAGCGAAGCCAGCCATTGGCGGCCCTGGGCATCGGCCTGGACACTGGCGACGCGCCAGACGACAAATTCGTGGCGCGAGCCGGCCCAGTCGAAGCGGTGCTCGCTGGCCAGCGGTTCAGCGTGCGCCAGCGCCGTCTGCTCGGCCGCGCGCAACGCCGTGAAGAGCGTGGTGTCGAAGATCTCCCCGTCGCTGCGACCGATCGGCGAGACGCCGTCTCTGGAGGCCAGGAAGACCAGCATCGCCGGGCTGACCTGCGCATAGCGGCCGCTCTCACGGTCTTTCACCGCCAGCAGCGCGCCTTGATGCTCCAGCATCGGCCAGAGCAAGGTCGCCCATGCCGGCGGGGTCGGCAAGGCGGCCGCATCGCGGCCCGGCGCAGCGTCGGATCCTGTGGCCATCAGCATTCGCCTGTCATCCCGCAACGGCCCATCGCACCGCCCTCCCCTGAATGCTCGAACTCGGTCTCACCTGTCGGGCGATCTTGGGTCGCGCCGTGGCCCAGGGTCAAGGCGCCAGCGAACATGCGATGCGAATTCTCCCTAACTTGAACCGTTGGAATCTAGGCCTGAGGTGTCAGCCACGGTGATCGAAAAAGCCCTGCTGATGGCATCCACCCACACCGATCCTGGACCGACGCTGGAACCTGCGCTAAACTCTGCGGCTTTTCCGCGCGGGCTCGATCCCGCTGCAAGAACGACTTCTCGTCGGCACGCCTCGCGCGCTGCGCATTTGCCGGCAGAGTACAGCCCCCACCGATTGCATCCACCCCATCAGGATCCGCGCTGCCCATGACCACCATCCGCGTAAAGGAAAACGAGCCGTTCGACGTCGCCCTGCGCCGCTTCAAGCGGGCGATCGAAAAGATCGGGCTGCTCACCGACTTGCGCGCACGCGAGTTCTACGAAAAGCCCACGGCCGAGCGCAAGCGCAAGAAGGCCGCCGCGGTCAAGCGCCACTACAAGCGCGTTCGCAGCATGCAGTTGCCCAAGAAGATGTATTGAGCGGTTACCCGCCGCCGCACCGGGCCCGCGCGCTGCCGCCGCGGGCTTTTTTCATGGTCGATTCAAGTCGAGGCCCCCCATGTCGCTGAAGGAACGCATCACCGAGGACATGAAGCTCGCCATGCGGGCGCGCGACGCCGAGCGCCTGTCGGCCATCCGCATGCTGCTGGCCGCGTGCAAGCAGCGTGAGGTCGACGAGCGCATCGTGCTCGACGACGCCGCCGTCATCGGCATCGTCGATAAGTTGAGCAAACAGCGCCGCGACTCGATCACCGCCTTCGTGCACGGCGGCCGTCAGGATCTGGCCGACAAGGAAGCGGCCGAGTTGAAGGTGCTGGAGGCGTACCTGCCGCAGCGCCTGTCGCCCGATGAGGTGGCGGCCGAAGTGGCGGTGCTGGTCAGCGAACTGGGCGCCAGCGCGCCGGGCGACATGGGCCGCACCATGGCTGCCGCCAAGGCGCGGCTGGCTGGGCGCGCCGAGATGTCTGTGGTCTCTGCGGCGGTCAAGGCGGCGCTGGCAAAATGAACTCCATGAATACCGACCTGCTGCCTGCACGCCCGATCGCCGACGAGGTCTTCGTCGCCCCACAGCTCGAGCCTGCCGCGATGGCCGAGGCGGCCCGCGCCGGCTTTCGCAGCGTCATCAACAACCGGCCCGATTTCGAGGAAGGCCCGGAGCAGCCGACCAGCGCGTCCATCGAGGCGGCGGCCTTGGCCGCGGGCCTGGAGTACCGCTTCTTGCCCGTCAGCGGCGCGTGGCAATCGCCCGACGAGATCGCCGCGTTTGGTCGACTCATGGACGAACTGCCGCGGCCGGTGCTGGCCTTCTGTCGCTCGGGTGCGCGCAGTACACGGCTGTACATGGCCTCTCAGCCGGGCTGAAGCACGCACCGTGCGGTTTACCCCGTGCCTTGGCGGCGCGGGCGCTCCCTAGAATTCCTTCTCCCCCGCGGCCGCCGATCAGGTTGGTCGACCCCCCCCAATCAACAAAGGGCGCGACCGTGTCTGCACTGCTCCGGCTGTCGGCGCTGATCGATGCATTCAACGAGTGGATCGGCAAGCTGACGATGTGGCTGATCCTGGCCGCCGTGCTGATCAGCGCCGGCAATGCCATCGTGCGCAAGGCCTTCGACATGAGTTCGAACGCCTTCCTCGAGATCCAGTGGTATCTGTTCGCCGGCGTGTTCATGCTCGGCGCGGGTTATGTGTTCCTGCGCAATGCGCATGTGCGCATCGACTTCATCGCCTCGCACCTGAGCAAGCGCACCAATGCGATCATCGATCTGCTGGGCATCGTGGTCTTCACGATCCCGCTCTCGTTGATCCTGATCTGGCTGTCCTGGCCGCTGTTCCAGCAGGCCTTTCAGTCGGGCGAGATGAGCCCCAACGCCGGCGGCCTGATTCGCTGGCCGGTGTTGCTGCTGGTGCCGGTGGGGTTCTCGCTGCTGGTGCTGCAGGCGCTGTCCGAGTTGATCAAGCGCAGCGCCTTTCTCGGCGGGCGGCTGGCCGAGCCATTCAGCGGCGACCCGAACGCCAAGAGCGATGACGTGATGTTTGTCGAGGAGTTGGCCGAAGAACTCGAGCGCAAGGGCGCCACGGGGACCCGCCAATGATCGCCCAGTACTTCGTGCCGCTGATGTGCGGCGGCCTGCTGTTCTTCCTGCTCACCGGCATCCCGGTCGCCTTCGGACTGGCCGCCACCGGGCTGCTGTTCGGATTTGTCGGCATCGAGGCGGGCTTGTTCGGCGCCAACATGTTTCAGGCACTTCCGCTGCGTGTGTTCGGCATCATGCAGAACGACACCCTGTTGGCGATCCCGTTTTTCACCTTCATGGGCATCATCCTCGAGCGCAGTGGCATGGCCGAGG
>JBBQOR010000184.1:0-5362 GCA_038331055.1 Burkholderiales bacterium | reverse complement strand
TCAGCAGCAGCGCCAGCCAGGAACTGCTGATATCGACGAAGGCGTTGAGCGGACGATCCTGAAAGCGGTTGCGGCCTGGGAAGGTGAGCGCGAAGATGAGCAGGCACAGCACCAGATCCGAGCGCAAGATCGGTTCGTCATAAACCAGCGACGCGCCGAGAAAGGCGCCGACACTGATGGCCGGCTCCATGAACGCGGCGATCAGCGAGGTCACCGATTGCGGCGCGCTGAAGAAGGTTCTTTTGTTGCTGCGGTCTTCGAACATCGATCGGCGTGGGCGTCGCTGCAGCGCTTGAGTCGAGGGTGACGGTGCCCGGCTATGGCGGGGCGGCCGTGCCCAGGTCGTGCAAGCCGCGGATTCTGACCCATGCCGATGCGGTGAAGTGACAGGCACCCCGACCCCCTGCGCCGCGCTGCCTACAATCGAAAAATGCTGCACACCTTGCAATCCCTGTTGGCCCCGACCGTGATGGAGCGTGTCACGCTGGCGGCCAACCACGTGCTCGGCGCCGAGCCTGTCGCCGTCGCCCGGCTTCGACCCTACGCCGGCCAGAGTTTCGAGCTGGCGCTGACCGGCTGGCCGGCGCTGCTGCCACCGCCGCCGCCGCTGGCCTTTCGCATCACGCCGGCCGGACTGCTGGAATGGTGCGGCCTGCAGCCGCCAGCGCAGCCCGGACTTCGTTTGCGCGTGGATGCGGCCAACCCCGCCGCGCTGCTGGCGCGTGCGCTGGCCGGTGAGACACCCGACATGGCCGTCGACGGCGACGCGGCGCTGGCTGCCGACCTGCACTGGCTGGTACAGAACGTGCGCTGGGATCTCGAGGCCGATCTCGAGCGCCTGTTCGGGCCGATGGCGGCGCAGCCTTTGGCGGGTCTGGCGAGGATGATGGCGCGCGCGCTGCGCGCAGCGGTTCAGGGCGCGGGCAGCCTGCTGCGGACCCGCTCGCCGTGATCGGGCGGGGCGGCCGCGTGCAGCCACCGGGGCAGGCCCGATGCTGCTGAGGCAGTCGGCGCGCCTGGCCTTCATCTCCTTCACGGTCCTGCGCTTCGGGCTGGACGAACTGGTGCTGTCGGGCTTTCGCCAGCCCTGGGTGCGTCTGGTGGTGCGGCTCGCCACGCTGGGCCGCAAGCTCGACGCGCCCCGCGGCCAACGGCTGCGCCACGCGCTCGAGCGCCTCGGGCCGATCTTCGTCAAGTTCGGCCAGGTGCTGTCCACCCGGCGCGATCTGCTGCCGCTGGACATCGCTGACGAGCTCGCCCTGCTGCAGGACCGCGTGCCGCCGTTTCCCGCCGCGCAAGCGCGGGCGCTGGTCGAGCGGGCCTTCGGCCGCTCGATCGACCAGGTGTTCGATCGTTTCGCCGCCGAGCCGGTGGCCAGCGCCTCGATCGCCCAGGTTCACTTTGCGACGCTCAAGAATGGCCGCGACGTGGCGGTGAAGGTGCTGCGCCCGGGCATGCTGTCGGTGATCGACCAGGACATCGCGCTGCTGCACACGCTGGCGCGCTGGGTTGAACGCCTGTCGGTGGACGGCAAGCGGCTCAAGCCGCGCGAGGTGGTGGCCGAGTTCGATGCCCACCTGCACGACGAGCTCGATCTGGTGCGCGAGGCGGCCAATGCAGCGCAGCTGCGGCGCAATATGGACGGCCTCGGCCTCGTGATGATCCCCGAGATGGTGTGGGACTTCTGCACCACCGGCGTCATCGTGATGGAGCGCATGTACGGCGTGCCGATCAGCCAGATCGATCGGCTGCGCGAGGCGGGTGTGAACATCCCCAAGCTGGCGCGCGACGGCGTGACGATCTTCTTCACGCAGGTCTTCCGCGACGGCTTCTTCCACGCCGACATGCACCCGGGCAACATCCAGGTCAGTCTGGAGCCGAAGACCTTCGGCCGCGTCATCGCGCTGGACTTCGGCATCGTCGGCACGCTGACCGACACCGACAAGAACTACCTGGCGCACAACTTCATCGCCTTCTTCCGCCGCGACTACAAACGCGTGGCCGAACTGCACGTGGAGAGCGGCTGGGTGCCCGCGAACACGCGCATCGACTCGCTCGAAGGCGCCATTCGCGCAGTCTGCGAGCCGCACTTCGACCGCCCGCTGAAGGACATTTCGCTCGGCCAGGTGCTGATGCGGCTGTTCCAGACCTCGCGCCGATTCAACGTGGAGATCCAGCCGCAGCTGGTGCTGCTGCAGAAGACGCTGCTCAACATCGAGGGCCTCGGACGACAGCTCGACCCCGAGCTCGACCTGTGGACCAATGCCAAACCCTTCCTCGAGCGCTGGATGAACGAGCAGGTCGGCTGGCGAGGCCTGCTGGTGCGGCTCGAGCGCGAGGCGCCTCGCTTCGCACAGCTGCTGCCCGAGCTGCCGCGCCTGGTGCACACCGCCTTGCAGGCGCGTCCGGCACCCGAACTGCCGGCCCTGCTGGCGCTGCTGCACGAGCAGCGGCGCACCAACCGGCTGCTGCGCGCGGTCGGCTGGACGGTGGTTGGTTTCGTCATCGGTGCGCTTGCTGCTCGCCTGTGGCTGCCACTGCCATAATGCTGGGTTCGAATCCTGGGGTCATGCATGCCGATCTACGCGTACCGGTGCTCTTCCTGCGGCCACGCGCAAGACGTGCTGCAGAAGATGTCCGACCCTCTCCTGACGCAGTGCCCGGCCTGCGGCGCCGAGGCCTACACCAAGCAGGTCACGGCCGCCGGCTTCCAGCTCAAGGGCTCGGGCTGGTACGTCACCGACTTCCGCAACAACGGCGGCGCACCGGCGAAGAAGGCCGACGATGCGGGCGACGAGAAGCCGGCGGAGCAGTCTGCCGAGAAGTCTGCCGAACAGTCCGCCGAGAAGTCCGCCGAGAAGTCGGCCGAGAAGTCGGCCGAGAAGTCCGCCGAGACCTCCGAAGCAGCGTCCACAGACAAGCCGGCGGACAAGCCTGCCGCCAGGCCCGGCGAGGCGGCCACCGCCAAGCCGGCCGACAAGGCCGCGCCGCCTGCAGTGCGCTCGGCGCCCGCCGCTTCGCCGCCGCCGTCCGCGCCCACCACCTGACTTCCCGCCTGAAGGCCGCGTGAGTCGACCGTGAAGCGCTTCCTCATTGCCGGGCTGCTGGTCTGGCTGCCTCTGGCCATCACGGTGTGGGTGCTGTCGTGGCTGCTCGGCGCGATGGACGATCTGTTCGCCCGGCTGCTCTCGGGCAGCCAGGCGGTGCTGCCGGTATCCACGCACGAGAACATCGAGCGGCTGCGACATGTGCCCGGTCTGGGCGTGATCGCACTCGCGCTGGGGCTGATCGTCACCGGCATCTTCGTCACCAACTTCGTCGGCCAGTGGTGGGTGCGCCAGTGGGACCGGTTGCTGGGCAAGATCCCGATCGTCAAGAGCATCTACAGCTCGGTCAAGCAGGTCTCCGACACGCTGTTTTCCACCAACGGCAACGCGTTTCGCGAAGCCGTGCTGGTGCAGTACCCGCGGCAAGGCTCGTGGACCGTGGCGTTCATCACGGGCAAGCCCGGCGGCGAGGTGGCCGCGCGGCTGCCCGGCGAGTACGTCAGCGTTTACGTGCCCACCACGCCCAATCCCACCTCGGGCTTCTTCCTGATGATGCCGCGCGCCGACGTGGTCGACCTCAAGATGAGCGTCGACGAGGCGCTGAAGTACGTCATCTCGATGGGTGTGGTGGCGCCGACGGTGCCGCCGCCGGCCATCGCGCGGCCGGTCCGAAACTGACCCGGGCCGGCCGCCTGGCGGGCGGCCGGCCCCGATTCCGGGCGTCTTCGCGCGCCCGCCATCGCCGCCGCGACACCCCGCTTTTTTGCGACAAGCATCCCCGTCCGGAGACACCCTATGAGAACCACATACTGCGGCTTGGTCAGCGAAGCGCTGATGGAGCAGACCGTCACCCTGATGGGCTGGGCCCACCGCCGCCGCGACCATGGCGGCGTCATCTTCATCGACCTGCGTGACCGCGAAGGCCTGGTGCAGATCGTCTGCGACCCCGACCGCGCGGCCATGTTCGCCGTGGCCGAGAGCGTGCGCAACGAGTTCTGCCTGAAGATCATCGGCAAGGTGCGCGCACGCCCCGCCGGCACCGAGAACGCCAACCTCACCAGCGGCAGGATCGAGGTGCTGGCGCATGAGCTCGAGGTGCTCAACCCGAGCGTCACGCCGCCGTTCCAGCTGGACGACGAGAACCTGTCGGAGACCGTGCGACTGACGCACCGCGTGCTCGATCTGCGCCGCCCGCAGATGCAGAAGAACCTGATGCTGCGCTACCGGGTGGCGATGGAGGTGCGCAAGTTTCTCGACGAGCAGGGCTTCGTCGACATCGAGACGCCGATGCTGACCAAGAGCACGCCCGAGGGCGCACGTGACTACCTGGTGCCCAGCCGGGTGCAGGACGGCACCTTCTTCGCGCTGCCGCAGAGCCCGCAGCTGTTCAAGCAGTTGCTGATGGTGGCCGGCTTCGACCGCTACTACCAGATCGTCAAGTGCTTCCGCGACGAAGACCTGCGCGCCGACCGCCAGCCCGAGTTCACGCAGATCGACATCGAGACCAGCTTTCTGGGGGAAGAGGAGATTCGCGCGATCACCGAGGGCATGGTGCGCACCGTGTTCCGCAAGGCGCTGGATGTGGAGCTGCCGGTGTACCCGGTCATGACCTATGCCGAGGCGATGCACCGCTTCGGCAGCGACAAGCCCGACCTGCGCGTGAAGCTGGAGTTCACCGACCTGACGGCGCTGATGAAGGATGTCGACTTCAAGGTCTTCTCCGGCCCGGCCACCACGCCCGGCGGACGGGTGGCGGCGCTGCGCGTACCCGGCGGTGGCGAAGCCCAGGGCGGACTCAGCCGCGGCGAGATCGACGCCTACACCGAGTTCGTCAAGATCTATGGCGCCAAGGGCCTGGCCTGGATCAAGGTGAACGACGCCGCCAGGGGCCGCGAGGGGCTGCAGAGCCCGATCGTGAAAAACCTGCACGACGGCGCGATCGCCGAATTGATCGCGCGCACCGGCGCCTGCAACGGCGACCTGATCTTCTTCGGCGCCGACCGCGCCAAGGTGGTCAACGATGCGCTGGGTGCCCTGCGGGTGAAGATCGGCCACAGCGACTTCGGCCGCGCGCGCGGTCTGTTCGAGGAGCGTTGGGCGCCGCTGTGGGTGGTGGACTTCCCGATGTTCGAGCTCGACGATGCCAGCGGGCGCTGGAATGCGGTGCACCACCCGTTCACGGCGCCGAAGGACGGGCACGAGGCCTTCATGACCGCCGACCCCGGGCGCTGCATCGCCAAGGCCTACGACATGGTGCTCAACGGCTGGGAGATCGGCGGCGGCTCGGTGCGCATCCACCGCGCCGAGGTGCAGGC
>JBBQOR010000183.1:0-5367 GCA_038331055.1 Burkholderiales bacterium | reverse complement strand
CGGGCGTGCCGAACTGCTCCATCAGGCCGGCGTTCATCACCATCATGCGCTGCGCCAGCGTCATCGCCTCGACCTGGTCGTGGGTGACGAACAGCGAGGTGATGCCGAGTTCGGCGTGCAGCTTGCGGATCTCCACCCGCGTCTGTGCGCGCAGCTTCGCGTCCAGGTTGGACAGCGGCTCGTCGAACAGGAAGACCTGCGGCTGGCGCACGATCGCGCGGCCCATCGCCACGCGCTGGCGCTGGCCGCCGGACAACTGGCGCGGCTTGCGCTGCAGCAGGTGCGACAACTCCAGCGTGGCGGCGGCCTTCTCCACCAGCGCCTTCACCTCGGCCGGCGGCAGCTTGCGGATGCGCAGCCCATAGGCCATGTTGTCGAAGACGTTGAAGTGCGGGTACAGCGCGTAGTTCTGGAAGACCATCGCGATGTCGCGGTCGGCCGGGTCGACACGGTTGACCACCCGCTCACCGATGGCGATCTCGCCGCCGGTGATGGCCTCGAGCCCGGCCACCATGCGCAGCAGCGTGCTCTTGCCGCAGCCGCTGGGGCCGACGATGACGACGAACTCGCCGTGGTGCACTTCGGCGTCGACGCCGTGGATCACCTTCACGGCCGCGCTGCCGCTGCCGTACTGCTTGCTGACGTTGATGAAACGGATGCCTGCCATGGGGTGGGGTGTGCTCGGTGGGGCCGACTCTTGGGGCGACGTTCGGGGCTACTTCTCGCTGTCCACCAGGCCCTTGACGAACCAGCGGCGCATCAGCACCACCACCAGCGCGGGCGGCAGCACGGCCAGCAGCGTGGTGCCCATCACGTGGGCCCAGTTGGTGACGCTGGCATCGGTGCCGATCATCTTGGTGATGCCCACCACGATGGTGTCGAGGCGGTTGTCGGTGGTGATCAGCAGCGGCCACAGATACTGGTTCCAGCCGAAGATGAACAGGATCACCGACAGCGCGGCGATGTTGGTGGCCGACAGCGGCAGCACCACGTCCTTGAAGAAACGCAGCGGGCCGGCGCCGTCGATGCGCGCGGCCTCGACCAGTTCGTCGGGGATGGTCAGGAAGAACTGGCGGAACAGCAGCGTGCCGGTGGCCGAGGCGATCAGCGGCAGTGTCAGGCCGGTCATGCTGTTGATCATCCCGAGGTCGCTGATCACCGCATAGGTGGGCAGGATGCGCACCTCCACCGGCAGCATCAGCGTGAGGAAGATCAGCCAGAAGGCCAGCATGCGCCCCGGGAACTGGAAGAAGACGATCGCGTAAGCCGACAGGATCGAGACCACGATCTTGCCGACGGTGATGATCAGCGCCATCTGCAGGCTGTTCCACATCATCTGCCAGACCGGCGGGCTCAGGTAGGTGCCCTGCAGGCCCTGGGTGAGGATCTGGCGGTAGTTCTCGATGCCGTGCCCGCCGGGCAGGATCGACATCGGCGCCTGCGCGATGTCCTGCGCCGTCAGCGTGCTGGCGACGAAGGCGATGTACAGCGGGAAGGCGGTGACGGCGATGCCCAGCCACAGCACCAGGTGCGCCAGCCACTCGCCCGCGCCGTGGCCCTGGGCCTGGCCGCGAGATTCGCGCACAGAGGCAGCGGTGTTCATGTGCGCCGCATCAGTTGTAGTGCACGCGCCGCTCGACGAAGCGGAACTGCAGCACCGTCAGGCCGACCACGATGGCCATCAGGATCACGCTCTGCGCCGCCGAGCTGCCCAGATCGAGGTTCTGCACGCCGTCCTTGTAGACCTTGTAGACCAGCGTCTCGGTGGCGGTGGCGGGCCCGCCCTGCGTGATGGCGCTGATGACGCCGAAGGTGTCGAAGAAGGCGTAGACCAGCCCTACCACCAGCAGGAAGAAGGTGGTCGGCGACAGCAGCGGGAAGATGATGGTCCAGAAGCGGCGCATCGGCTTGGCGCCGTCGATGGCCGCGGCCTCGAGCAGGCTCTTCGGGATGCTCTGCAGCCCGGCGAGGAAGAAGAGGAAGTTGTAGGCCACCTGCTTCCACGCCGAGGCCAGGATCACCAGCCACATCGCGTCGCTGCCGTCCAGGACGGGGTTCCACGGGATGCCCAGCGACTTCATGCCCCAGGCCAGCACGCCGATCGACGGGCTGAACATGAAGAACCACAGCACGCCGGCCACCGCCGGGGCAATGGCGTAGGGCACCAGCATCGCCGTCGTGTAGGCGGTGGTGCCCTTGACCACGCGGTCGGCCATCACCGCCAGCACCAGCGCCGGCACCATCGCCAGCACCGTCACGGCAGCGGAAAACAGCATCGTGCGCCAGAAGGCCTCGACATAGCCTTCATCAGCGAACACCGCACGGAAGTTGTCCAGGCCGACGAACTGCACCGAGATGCCGAAGGCGTCTTGCTGCAGCAGGCTCATGTAGACCGCTTGCGCCCCGGGCCAGAAGAAGAAGATCAGCGTCACCGCCAGCTGCGGCAGCAGCAGCAGCAGCGGCAGGCCCTGCTGGGGAAAGATGACGCGGCGTTGCATTCGGAAGCTGGCAGGCGCGGGAAGGGGGAAAAGAAAAAGCGGCCGGGGTGACCGGCCGCCATTCTCAGTGACAGACGCCGTGCGTCAGGATGCCGTGCGTTCGAAGGCGCGCAGCAACGCGTTGCCGCGCCGCTCGGCGTTGCGCAGCGCGTCGGCGGCACTCTGGTTGCCCTGCAGCGCCTTCTCGACTTCCTCGTGGTAGACGTCGCGGATCTCGGTCCAGCGGCCGAAGCGGTAGCCGTTGGTGTTGTCACCCTTGGCGGCGCTGATCAGCGACAGGATCGGCACATCACGCCCCGGGTTCTTGGTGAAGAAGCCCTCGTCCTGCATCGCCTTGAAGGCGCTGTTGGTGGCGGGCAGGAAGCCGGTGGTCTTGGCCCACTCGGTCATCACGCGGTCGCTCTTCAGGAAGTTCAAGAATTGCGCGACACCACGGAACTCGGCCTGCGTGCGGTTGGGCGCGCTGAACACCCACAGCGACGCTCCGCCGATGGTGGTGGCAAACGGTGCGCCCTTGACCTCGGGCCAGTAGGGCAGGCCGGAGGTGCCGAAGGCGAACTTGGCGCCCTGCGTGATGGCGCCCAGGCCGCCCGAGCTCTGCGTCAGCATGGCGCATTCGCCGCTGATGAACTTGGCTGCGGCGTCGTTGCTGCGCCCGCCGTAGTCGAAGCTCTTGTCCTTCTGCATGTCCACCAGTGTCTGCACCTGCTTGATCAGCAGCGGGTTGTTGGCCAGTTGCAGCGAGGCGCTGACGCCGCCGCGGCCGTTGCCCTCGGTGCCGAAGGCCACGTTGTGGCGCGAGCTGAACTGCTCGAGCATCACCCACGACAACCAGGTGGTGGTGTAGCCGCAGGCGGCGGCGTTGGTACTGCGGATCTTCTTCGCCGCCTCGATCAGCTGCGGCCAGGTCTGCGGTGGCTTCTCGGGGTCCAGGCCGGCCTTCTTGAAGGCGTCCTTGTTGTAGAAGAGCACGGTGGTCGAGACGTTGAATGGCATCGACAGCAACTCGCCGCTGGGCAGCCCGTAGTAGCCGCGTGCCGGCGGGATGAAGTCGGCCGCGTTGAACTGCAGCCCGGCGCGCTTGAACACCTCGGAGACCGGCACCACGGCGCCCTTGGCGTGCATCATGTCGCCCGAGCCGGCGTCGAACATCTGCATGATGTGCGGCGGATTGCCGGCGCGGAAGGCGGCCACCGCGGCGGCGCGCTGCTCGGGGTACTGCCCCTTGAACGAGACCACCACGCGGTACTCGCTCTGGCTCTTGTTGAAGTCTTCGCCGAAGCGGCTGAGCAACTCGCCGCCCTGGCCGGTCAGGCCCATCCACATCTGGATCTCGACGGGGCGGTTCTGTGCGAGCGCGGGGACAGCGCCGGTCAAGGCGCCGATAGCAAGCGCGGCACTGGCGAGAGTCTTCTTGAGGGTCATGGCTGGGCGTCCAAGGTTGATCGAAGGGGTGCAGTTTTGCGGCACTTTATGACATTCCCGTTTCTCTGCTCAGGTGTCCCCAACCGCAATCCGGGATTGCCCGTGCTGCCGAGGATGCCGATCGAGCGGGCGGCGAGGCGCCCGCGGGGGGTCGGTTAGCATGAATGTCGGGTCGTCCCTAAGTGCCCGTTGTGCGCCACCTAGGCGGAAACCCTCTCTGCGAATCTTTGCTGCCCCATGAACGCTCCGCTGGTCCTGCCTGTCCCCAACGAGCTGTCGGAGAGTGCCGCCGACACGGAACAGCCCCGGCTGCGCGAGATTCCCTACAACTACACCTCGTTCTCTGACCGCGAGATCGTGCTGCGCCTGCTGGGCGCGCGGGCCTGGGAGGTGCTGAACCGGCTGCGCGAAGAGCGCCGCACCGGCCGCTCGGCGCGCATGCTCTATGAGGTGCTGGGCGACATCTGGGTGGTGCAGCGCAACCCTTACCTCGAAGACGACCTGCTCGACAGCCCCAAGCGCCGCGCGCTGCTGGTCGACGCCTTGAACCACAGGCTGCGCGAGATCGGCAAGCGGCGCAGCGCGGCCGACGACGCCGTGCGCGACGGGCTGGTGGGAGAGCTGCTGGGCGCCGCCGGGCAGGCCGTGCAGCGTTTCGCCGCGCGGTTCGATACCGTCGCGGCGCTGCGCACACGCTGCCGCCGGCAACTGGGCCGCGTGACGGCCAAGGACAACATCAAGTTCGATGGCCTGTCGCGCGTCTCGCACGTGACCGACGCCACCGACTGGCGGGTCGAGTACCCGTTCGTGGTACTGACGCCCGACACCGAAGCCGAGATGGCCGCGCTGGTGGCCGGCTGCATCGAGCTGGGTCTGACCATCGTGCCGCGCGGCGGCGGCACCGGCTACACCGGCGGCGCCGTGCCGCTGACCTGGAAGAGCGCGGTCATCAACACCGAGAAGCTTGAGGCCATGACCGAGGTGGAGTGGGTCAGCCTGCCCGGCGTGGCGCAACCCGTGGCCACCGTCTGGACCGAGGCCGGCGTCGTCACCCAGCGCGTGGCCGATGCCGCCGAGCGCGCCGGGCAAGTCTTCGCGGTCGACCCCACCAGCGCCGAGGCCAGCTGCATCGGCGGCAACATCGCGATGAACGCCGGCGGCAAGAAGGCCGTGCTCTGGGGCACCGCGCTGGACAACCTGGCCTCCTGGCGCATGGTCACGCCCGACGCCAAGTGGCTCGAGGTGGTGCGGCTGGACCACAACCTGGGCAAGATCCACGACCTGCCGCTGGCGCGCTTCGAGCTGAAGTACTTCGACGCCAGCGGCAAGAAGCTCGAACGCAGCGAGACGCTGGAGATCCCCGGCGCCACCTTCCGAAAAGAGGGCCTGGGCAAGGACGTCACCGACAAGTTCCTCGCCGGCCTGCCGGGTATTCAGAAGGAAG
>JBBQOR010000182.1:0-5371 GCA_038331055.1 Burkholderiales bacterium | reverse complement strand
GTCCAGCACCAGCACCTCAGGTCTAAGCGTCAGGCAGCGCGCGATGGCGATGCGCTGGCGCTGGCCGCCCGAGAACTCGTGCGGGTATTTGCCCATCGCGCCCTCGTCCAGGCCGACGCGCCGGAGCAGCGCCACGGCGCGCGCCTCGCGCTCGGCCGCATCCCGGCCGATGGCGTGGATCTCCATCGGCTCGCACAGCGTCTGGCCGATGGTGAAGCGCGGGTTCAGCGCGGCATAGGGGTTCTGGAAGACGATCTGGATGCGCCTGCGCATCAGCTGGCGCTCGCGGTCTGACAGCTCGAGCAGGTTTTGGCCGTCGAAGATCACCTCGCCGCCGGTGGGCTCGTGCAGGCGCAGCAGGGTCAGGCCCATCGTCGTCTTGCCCGAGCCCGACTCGCCCACCACGCCCAGCGTATGGCCGCGCTTCAACTCGAAGTTGACGTTCTGCACCGCCTTGAACTCGCGCTTGCCGAACAGGCCCTGCTTCAGCCAGAAGCTCTTGGCCAGCGAGCGCACCTGCAGCACCACCGGCGCGTCGCCGCTCTTCACGCCGGCCTCGGCGCGCATCACTTTGGCGCCGCCGGCAGCCGCCACACGCTGCGCCTCCAGGTGGTCGTCGATCACCATCAGCCGCGCCGGGTTGCCTTCCAGGCTCGGCCGGCAGGCCAGCAGTGCGCGTGTGTAGTCGTCCTTCGGCGCTTCGAACAACTGCGCCACCGGGCCTTGCTCACGCACCACGCCATGGCGCATCACCACCACGTGCCGGGCGATCTCGCCCACCAGCCCCAGGTCGTGGCTGATGAAGAGCACGCTCATGTGGTGCTTGTCCTGCAGCCTGGCCAGCAGCTCGATGATCTGGCGCTGGATGGTCACGTCCAGCGCCGTGGTCGGCTCATCGGCAATCAGCAGCCTGGGCTCGCAGGCCAGGGCCATGGCGATCATCACGCGCTGTTGCTGGCCGCCCGACATCTCGTGCGGATACGAGCCCAGCCGCCGCTTCGGCTCGGGGATGCCCACCTCGGCCAGCAGCGCCTCGGCTCGCGCCCAGGCCTCTTTGCGCCCCAGTTTCATGTGTTTCATCAGCGGCTCGACCACTTGCGCGCCGACCGTGAAGACCGGGTTCAGCGAGGTCATCGGGTCCTGGAAGACGCAGGCGATGTCCTTGCCGCGCAGCGCCTGCAGCTCGGGCATGCTGGCCTGCAGCAGATCCTTGCCCTGCCACAAAACGCGGCCGCTGCGCTCGGCGTTGTCGGGCAGCAGGTTGAGCATCGACATCGCGGTGACGCTCTTGCCCGAGCCCGACTCGCCCACAAGCGCCACGGTGGTGTTGGCCGGCACGTCGAAGCTGACGCCCTTGACGGCGTCGGCGCGCCGCCCCTGGCCCATGCGGAAGCTGACCTTCAGGTCCTGGATCGACAGCAGCATCGGGCCGGCCATCATTCGGCCCCCCGCAGCTTGGGGTCGAGCGCGTCGCGCGCGGCGTCGGCCATCAGCGAGAAGGCGGTGACGAAGGCGGCCATGAAGAGGGTCGCCGCGGCCAGCTGCCACCAGTGGCCCAGGATCAGCTCACTTTGCGCTTCGGCCAGCATGGTGCCCCAGCTGACCTGGTCGACCGGCACGCCCAGCCCGAGGTAGGACAGGATCACCTCGGCCTTGATGAAGCCGACCACCAGCAGGCTCATGCGCACCAGCACCACGTGGCTGACGTTGGGCAGGATGTGGCGGAACATGCGGCTCAGGCGGCTGGCGCCGATGGCCTCGGCGCTGCGCACGTATTCGCGGCCGGCGTGCTTGATGAACTCGGCGCGCACCTGGCGGTACATGCCGGTCCAGCCGGTCAGGCCGAGGATCAGCACCACGGTCCAGATGCCGCGGCCGAAGACGGCGGCGAAGGCAAAGATCAGCAAGATGCCCGGGATGCTCTCGAAGACGTTGTAGAGCCACTCGAGAAAGTCGCCGATCTTGCCGCCGAAGAAGCCGCCGAAGGCACCCAGGCCGGTGCCGATCAGCGTGGCCACCACGGCCGCCACCACGCCGACGAAGACCGAGATCTCGGTGCCCTTGACGGCCTTGGCCAGCACGTCGCGGCCCAGGCGGTCGGCGCCCAGCGGAAGCGTCTCGGCCTTGGCCGTCTCGGTGGTCTGGTACTGCTTGGCGCGCTCGTCCCATTCCTTGTAACGCGGGGCCAGGGGGTCGATGTCCGACAGGTCCACGTTGGGTCCCTTGGGCGCCTCGATCGCGCCCACCGCCTGCGCCGCCGCCGGCCCCATGAAGGTGGGCGGCGCGTTGGGCACGCCGACTTCCTTCTGCCAGTCCTTGGCCACCAGGCCGAGTGCGGCGGCTGCGATCAGCAGCAGGAAGGCGATGACGATGACCAGCGAGACCATGCCCACGCGGTCGGACTTGTAGCGCCGCCAGGCGGCATGCCAGACGCCTTCGGAGCGCTGCGCGGCATCGTCCGGCGGGCCGGGCATCGAGGGGGAGAGGACCGCGCTCACTTGAGCACCACGCGCGGGTCGACGACCTTGTACAGCAGGTCGACGATGAGATTGATCAGCATGGTCAGCATCGCCAGGTAGACCGTCACCGCCTGGATCACCGGGTAGTCGCTGCGGTTGACCGCCAGCAACACCTCGCGGCCCAGGCCCGGAATGGAGAAGAAGACCTCGATCAGGAAGCTGCCGACGAAGATGCTCGGCAGCGCCAGCCCGATGTTGGTCAGGATCGGGATGCTGGCATTGCGCAGCACATGCCGAAACAGCACCGTCTGCTCGGTCATGCCCTTGGCGCGCGCGGTTCGCACGTAGTCCTGGCCCAGTTCATCGAGCAGGAAGCTGCGGTACAGCCGGGTCTGCGGCGCCAGCCCCACCATCACCGCCAGCAGCACCGGCAGCGGCGCGTAGGTGACCAGGTTGTGCCAGACCGAATCGCTCCAGCCCTGCACCGGGAACCAGCCCAGCTGGAAGGCGAACACGTACTGGCCGATGATCACGTAGACCAGAAAACTGATCGACAGCGCGATGGTGGTGATGACCATGATGCTGCGGTCGGTCAGGCTGCCGCGGCGGTAGGCCACCCACATGGCGATCGGCAGCGCCAGCAGCACGTCCAGCAGCAGGATCGGCACCATCACCGTCAGTGTGGCCGGCAGCCGGGTGGCAAACAGGTTGGCCACCGACTCGTTGGTGGCCCAGCTCTTGCCCCAGTCGAAGCTGACGATCTGCTTGACGAAGATCCAGAACTGCTCGTACCAGGGCCTGTCCAGGCCGAGCTGCTGGCGGATGGCGTCCACCTGTTCTTGCGTGGCGTTGAGGCCGCCCAGGATCTCGGCCGGGTCGCCGCCGAAGAACTTGAAGAGCACGAACACCAGCAGGATGACGCCGGCGAGTGTCGGAACCATCTGCCACAGGCGTCGCACGACGTAAGCGAGCATCGGGGGGTTCTCCAGCGCGAAACGCGCGAGTGTAGGGGCGCGGGCCCGCCCGCCCCGTAGACTGCCGGTTTTCCAACGCTGCCGCGCCCGCGGCTGGCTGCCGCCATGCCCATCCTGCAGAACCTTGCCGCCGCCGCCGTCACCGTCGTCGCCGCGGCCTTCATTGCCGGCACGGCCTCGCCGGCAGCCGCGGCCACGGCCGCTGCGCCGAAGCTTCTGCGCGTGTCCTTCCCCGACAACCCGACCGGCTTCGACCCGGCGCAGATCAGCGACGTGATCTCGATTGCCGTCGCGGCGAGCATCTTCGACGCCCCGCTGACCTACGACTACCTGGCGCGCCCGGCGCGCGTCAAGCCGCGCACGGCCGAGGCCATGCCCGAGGTCTCGGCCGACTTCAAGCGCTTCGTCTTCCGCATCCGCCCGGGCATCCTGTTCAGCGACGATCCGGCCTTCAATGGCCAGCCGCGTGAGCTGACCGCCGCCGACTACGTCTACTCGATCAAGCGCCACTACGACCCCAAGGTGCGCAGCCCCAACCTGTTCCAGTTCGAGAACGCCGGCATCCTGGGCCTGGCCGAGCTGCGCAAGAAGGCGCTGGCCGACAAGACCCCCTTCCCCTACGACGCCGAAGTGCCGGGGCTGCGAACGCTGGACCGCTACAGCTTCGAGGTCAACCTGGCGCGCCCGGCGCCGCGGCTGGTCTATGTCTTCGCCAGCGCCTCGCTGACTGGCGCGGTGGCGCGCGAGGTGATCGAGGCCTACCCCGACAAGACGATGGAGCGCCCCATCGGCACCGGCGCCTTCCGCCTCGTGCAGTGGAAGCGCGGCTCGCGCATCGTGCTGGAGAAGAACCCGCTGCACCGTCACGGCGTGTGGGACGAAACCCCCGAGCCCGGCAACGCCGCCGACGCCGCCGCGGCCGCCAAGCTGCGCGGGCGCGCGCTGCCGCTGGTGGACAGGGTGGAGATCGCCATCATCGACGAGGCGCAGCCGCGCTGGCTGGCTTTCCTCAACGACGAGCTCGACCTGGTGGCCGTGCCGGCGGAGTTCGTCAACCTCGCGGCGCCCAAGGGCAAGCTCGCGCCCAATCTGGCCAAGCAGGGCATCGCGCTGCACCGCGCGGTCAACCCGACCACCTTGTTCACCTACTTCGGCATGGAGCACCCGCTGGTCGGCGGTTACGAGCCGCACAAGGTGGCGCTGCGCCGCGCCATCGGCCTGGGCTACGACGTGCAGCGCGAGATCGACTTCGCGCGCCGCGGCCAGGGCGTGAAGGCGCAGTCGCTGCTGCCGCCGGGCGTCAGCGGTTACGACCCGGCCTTCCGCTCCGAGGCGAGCGAGTACAGCCTGGCGCGTGCCAAGGCGCTGCTCGATCTGTACGGCTACATCGACCGCAACAACGACGGCTGGCGCGACCAGCCCGACGGCCAGCCGCTGCTGCTGGAGTACACCTCGCAGCCCGACCAGACCAACCGCCAGCTGCAAGAGCTGTGGAAGAAGGCGATGACGGCGCTGGGCGTCCGGATGGAGTTCAAGATCGGCGCCTGGCCCGAGAACATCAAGGCCAGCCGCGCCGGCAAGCTGATGATGTGGGGCTCGGGCTGGGCCGCCGCGCACCCCGACGGAAGCTACTTTCTCGACCTGGTCTACGGCCCGAACAAGGGCCAGGCCAACCACTCGCGCTTCGACCAGCCGGCCCTGAACGCGCTGTACGAGCGCCAGCGCGAGATGCCCGACGGCCCCGAGCGCGACGCGCTGATCGCCGAGGCGTCACGCGTGGCGCTGGCCTATGCGCCGTACAAGGTGACCGCGCACGCCGTGGGCACCTGGCTGACCCAGGCGCGCGTGGTGGGCTACAAGCCGCACCCCTTCATCCGCGACTTCTTCCGTTACGTCGATGTGGAAGGGGTGCCGGCACCATGATGCGCCGGGGCGCCC
>JBBQOR010000181.1:0-5388 GCA_038331055.1 Burkholderiales bacterium | reverse complement strand
CTGCAACTGGCTGCAGCACTACGAGAACCTGGTCGACCCCTTTCACGTGGTGATCCTGCACGCGAGCTTCAGCGGCACCCAGTTTGTCCCGCAGATGGCGTTGATGCCAGAGGTCAGCTTCGACACGGTCGGGTCCGGCGTGCGCGTGAGCTCTCTGCGCAAGCTTGCTGACGGCAGCACGCTGCACCGCATCAGCGAAGCGGCGCTGCCCACGCTGCGCGTGATTCCCAGCCCGCGCATCGGCCAGTACGGCCGCGTCGAATCGATCGGCTGGGTGCTGCCGATGGACGACGGGCACTTCCGCATCTATGTGGTCGGCCGCGTGAAGGCCGCAGGTGATCTGCGGCGCATGCGCTCGCGCCTGAACGGCAAGCTCTGGGAAGAGCTGAGCGAAGCCGAGCATCAGGCCTTCCCCGGCGACTACGAGGCCCAGGTCAGCCAGGGGCCGATTGCCGCGCACTCCGAAGAGCACCTGCGCAGCACCGACCGTGGGGTGGCCATGCTGCGCCGTCTGCTGCGCCAGCAGCTGGCGGCGGTGCGCGACGGGCACGACCCGGCCGGTGTGCAGCGCGACCCCGCGGCGCCGCCCAAGCGTTTCGAGGCAGGTAACTTTCTGCTTCCGCCGTAGCGTGCTGTAGCCCGCGCTGGCTCGCAGCGCCCGGCGCGCCACGCCCGACGGTCCATTTGCATGAATGCCCGTGACGCAGTTCACGGGAGCGTGCCGCTGCGCGTATCGAATGCGTCCGGGCGTTAACGCATGCACGCCTCAAGTTGCTGGCGGGGGGGCCGATATCTACGATGAGCGCACAAGGTCCGCAGGTCTGAACCGTCAGACCGGCGGGGCCCCGCGCACATCGCAGATCAACCCCGGATCAACCCGGGATCAACCGCAGTACAGCGCCGGCACATCGCGGCAAAGGACAGGCCCGTCATGCAACACAGAACGCAGCGTGGCTTCACGCTGATCGAACTGATGGTCGTCGTGGCCATCGTTGCCATCCTCGCCGCCATCGCCATGCCGGCTTACGGCTGGTACCTGCAGCGCTCACGCGTACCGGCCGCACTGGACGGGCTGTCGGCCAGCTACACCCGGATGGAACAGCGCTTCCAGGACACCGGCAGCTACGCCGACGGCACGGCCTGCGGCATCACGCTGCCGACGGTGCCGAACTTCACCCTCAGCTGCACGCAGAGCAATTCAGGCCAGAGCTTCCTGCTCACAGCCACCGGCGCCGGGCCGGTGGACGGCTACATCTACACCATCGACCAGCAGGGCTTGCGCCGCACCACCGCGCATCCCAAGGGCACACCGACGGCCGACTGCTGGAGCAGCAAGGGCGGCATATGCGACGCCTGAGCCCACGGTTGCGCCGACACACCCGGGCGCGTGGCATGAGCATGATCGAGATCATGATCGGCCTGGCCATCGCCGCAGTGTTGATGTACGGCGCGGCGCCCTTCTTCAGCGAGTTCTTCTCCAACGCGCGGCTGCGCGAAGGCGGCAACATGCTGATCTCCGAGGCGCTGGCGGCGCAGAGCGAGGCCGTCAAGCGCAACGGCATCGTGCGGCTGTCGGCCAACGGCTCGACGATCGAGGTGATCGACCGCAGCGGCGCCGACCCGTTGGTGCTGCGGCGCGTTGCGCTGGCCGACGACGTGGTGGCCGCCACGGTGGACATCGACTTCGGCAGCGAAGGCCGGCCGATGCCCTTCGGCACCGCCGGCGCCATCAATGTGTGGATCAGCGGGCAGGCCTGCTCGACCCGCGTGCGCTGCCCCGGGCTGCGCGTGGACGCCGGTGGCGCGCTGCGCCTGTGCGCCAACCAGCAAAGCGGGTGCGACTGATGCGCCGCCGCGCTGTCCGGGGTGTGGGCCTGTTCGATGCGCTGATCGCGCTGGCCATCCTGTCCTTCGGCCTGCTGGCGATGACGCGCTTCCAGGGGCGCGTGGTCACCAAGGTGACCGAGGCCAACGCGCGCCTGACGGCCGTGCAACTGGGTGATGAACTGCTCAACACGGCGCTGGTGGATGTCGGCAACGCCGCCTGCTACACCCTGCCCGCCAGCGGCACCTGCGCCAGCACGGCGGCCCGCGCACGCACCACCGACTGGGCCGCGCGTGCAGGCAGCGCGCTGCCTGGCACGGTGACCGCACGCTCGACACTGGGCGTCGACGGCAGGCTGACCGTGGCGCTGGAGTGGCGCGGGCAGGAATCGCGCGAAACCCGAAGCCTCGTGGCGGTGACCGATGTGCGCCAGTGACCTTGGCGGGCAGCGCGGCATACCCAGCAGAGTGCAGCGCAGCGCGCAGCGCAGCGCGCAGCGCAGCGCGCAGCGCAGCGGGCAACGTGGCCTCTCGATCGTCGAGATCATGGTCGGCGTGGTCATCTCGCTGCTCGTCGGGCTGGCCGCCACCAACAGCGCGGTGATGTTCTCGGCCGCGCAGCGACAGGGCATCGGCTCCGGTGGCGTGACGGTCAACGCCACCACGGCGCTGGCGGCACTGAAGAACGACGTCACCAGCGCCGGCCTGGGCTTCCTGGGCGACGGCCGGCTGTTGTGCCAGCGGCTGAACCTCAGCGTCGGTGCAGTGATGATGTGGGACGGCGCCACCTTCTCGCCGGTGCGCGTCACCCGCGAGGCCGCCGCCGACCGCATCGACGTGCTCTACGGCACCAACGTCGAGGCCGGGGCCAACGTCTTCCTGCAGACCGATTCCGATGGTACCGATGCGGCGCTGCAGTCGCGCCTGCCGGTGGCCGCCGGGCAGGCGGTGCTGCTGGCGCCCGCCGCTGCAGGCGACCCTTGCGTGGTGCGCAGCGTCACCGCCACCACCGCCGCCACCGAGACCGATCCGCAGCGCCTGAGCTTTGCCAACACCGGCGCGCACAACGCGATGGCCTTCACCACCACGGGCGCCTACCCCGAGCGGTCACGCATCACGCTGCTGGGCGACCTGCGCTGGAACCGCTACCGGCTCGACAGTGGCAACCTGATCCTGGAACGCCCGCTGGAGCAGGCGCAGGCGGTGCTGGCGCGCAACGTGATCGCGCTGCGCTCGCAGTACGGCATCACCGCGGCGGCGGCGGGCAGCACCACGCTGGAGGACTGGCAGAACGCCGAGGGCGCCGGCTTCGCTGCGCTGGACGCCACCACCATCGGTCGCGTTCGCGCGCTTCGCGTGGGCATCGTCACACGCAGCCCGCAGCGCGAGAAGCCCGGCCCCAGCGGCGAGTGCGAGTCCAGCCTGGCCAAGCCGCAGCTGTTCGGCGTGGAGGTCGAGCCCGACGTCAGCGACTGGCGCTGCTACCGCTACCGCACCGGCATCGTCGTCATCCCGTTGCGCAATCTGGTGATGGGTGTGCGCTCATGAACGCGCTGCGCCGGGCCCAGCGCGGCGTGACGATGCTGGTCGTGCTGGTGCTGCTGTCGGTGATGCTGCTCGGCGGCCTGGCTCTGGCGCGCATGAGCGAGATCGGGTCGCTGGCCAGCGGCAACACGGCCTTCCGCGAGGCCTCGATCCAGGCCTCGGAGGTCGGCCTGAACACCGCCTTCGCCGCGGTACGCGCCCTCACCGTAGAAGAGGCCGACCTCGGCAACTGGTACTACGCATTGACACAGGCGCAGGACGCCACCGGCATCCCCACGGTGGACTGGAGCGTCGCGCCCGAGGTGGCGGTGGGGGTCTACCGCGTGCGCTACATCGCCGAACGGCTGTGCGCCGGCGCGCTGCCGGTGACCGACCCGCTGCGCCAGTGCCTGGTGCAGCAGGTGCCGCAACTGGCCAGCGCCGATGTGACGCGCGAGAAGCCCGACCCCCCCAACTCAAAACAGTTCCGCGTCACCGTGCGCGTTACCGGACCGAAGGGCACCCAGACCTGGGTGCAGTCACTCGTCACCAAGGGTTGAGCATGAACGCCACACGCCTGAAGACCCCGGCTCAGCTTGCCGCCTGCCTGCTATCCGCTGCCGTGCTGCTGGCTGGCGTGGCGGCGCATGCCACCGACATCGCCGAGCGGCCGTTGAAGGCCTCGGTGCTGGCCAAGCCGAACGTGATCTTCGGGCTCGACGACTCGGGCTCGATGGACTCCGAGCTGATGCTCAACACCAATGACGGCGCCTTCTGGTGGGACTTCAACGCGCGCAACGGCTGGAACGCCAGCGGGCAGCCCTGGTTCAACAGCGCGGGCAACGCCGACAGCCAGTGGCGCAAGCTGGTCTACCTGTTTCCCAACGGCACCGCCACCGGCGATCGCATCTACGCCGACGCCAGCAACGACCACTTCGCCATCCCGCCCACGCCGCAGTTCGCCTGGCTGCGCTCGTCAGCCTACAACCCGCTGTACTTCAACCCCGCGGTGACCTACAACCCGTGGTCGCCGGCCTATGTCTCCGGCGCCCGGCGCACCTACGCCAACGCCAGCACCACCGCCGCACGCTCGCACCCGGTGTTCGGCAGCAGCACCTTCGACCTCTCGGCCGACCGTGCACTGACCACCGCCGCCAACAGCACTTTCATGGCACTGCCCGGCATGGTGGTGCCGGCGGGCTCGCGCACCTGCGTGCACTCGGCCTGCCCGGCCTGGACCACCGAGGCCGCTGAGCGCACCGTGCCCGCTGCAGGCATCCTGCGCCTGGCGATGGCCTACTTTCCCGCGACCTACTGGCAACGCGAAAGCTGCACGGTAGACGGCAGCAGCTGCGTGAGCGCGCCCGACGGCGCCACACTGCGCCGCCATGAGATCAAGCCGGCCAACTACGCGAGCACCGCGGCCTACTCCGCAGCCCTGCAGAACTTCTCCAACTGGTTCAGTTACTACCGCAAGCGCAAGCTGATGCTCAACGCCGCCATCGGCCAGGTGATGGAGCCGCTGACCGGCCTGCGCATGGGCGTGGTGACGATGAACAGCCGCAGCGCCGTCACGCTGTACGACATCGACAGCACCTCGGCGGCGAGCAATGGCCTGCGCGTCACCGGCACCTTCTACGAGACCAACGGCAGCGGCGGCACGCCGACACGCGAAACACTCAAGTACATCGGCGAGCAGTACCGCAACACCAGCGGCCTGGTCCAGTTCGCATGCCAGCGCAACAACGCCTTCATCGTCACCGACGGCTTCGCCAACGCCACTGTGTCGGGCGACACCACGCCGCCGAGCTACACCGCAGCGACCTGGGGCGCCGGGGCTCCCTATGCCACCACCTACGCCAGCACGCTGGCCGACATCGCGCTGGCCTACTTCACGCTGAACCTGCGTCCGGCGATGGCCAGCGGCCGCGTGCCGCCTTCGGGCAACGACAGCAACCCCGACCTGCACATGAACACCTACGGCCTGACACTGGGCGCGCGCGGCACGCTGTACAACGGCGAGGGCTCCGCGCTGCCGAC
>JBBQOR010000180.1:0-5400 GCA_038331055.1 Burkholderiales bacterium | reverse complement strand
GTCGCGCTGCATCTCGGCGGCCACGAACTGCATCTCTTCCAGGCTGGGCGTGATCAGGCCACTGAGGCCGATGATGTCAGCGCCCTCGGCGCGGGCCTTCGCCAGGATGTCCCGGCACGGCACCATCACGCCCATGTTGATGACCTCGAAGTTGTTGCACTGGAGCACGACGGTGACGATGTTCTTGCCGATGTCGTGCACGTCGCCCTTGACGGTGGCAATCACGATCTTGCCTTTGGCTTTGGCCTCGCCACCGGCCTCGACCATGGCCAGCTTTTCGGCCTCGATGTAAGGCAGCAGATGGGCCACCGCCTGCTTCATCACGCGCGCACTTTTCACCACCTGCGGCAGGAACATCTTGCCCTGGCCGAACAGGTCGCCGACCACGTTCATGCCGGCCATCAGCGGGCCTTCGATCACGTGCAGCGGCCGGCCGCCGGTGGCGTGGATGGCCTGCCAGGCTTCTTCGGTGTCTGGCGTGATGAACTCGGTGATGCCGTGCACCAGCGCGTGGCTGAGCCGTTCGTTCACGTTGCCGGCACGCCAGGCCAGCCGGGCGCTGTCGTCCTTGGACAAGCCCTTGGCGCTTTCGGCGATCTCGATCAACCGCTCGCCGGCCGACAACTCGGCCTCGCCGGGCTGGTAGGCCGGGCGGCGGTTCAGCACCACGTCTTCAACGCGCTCGCGCAGCACGGGTTCCAGGTCGTCGTAGACGCCGACCATGCCGGCATTGACGATGCCCATGTCCAAACCGGCCTGGATCGCGTGGTACAGGAACACGGTGTGGATGGCCTCGCGCACCGGGTCGTTGCCGCGGAAGCTGAAGCTCACGTTGCTGACGCCGCCGCTGACCTTGGCGCCGGGCAGGTTCGCCTTGATCCAGCGCGTGGCCTCGATGAAGTCGACCGCGTAGTTGTCGTGCTCTTCGATGCCTGTGGCGATGGCGAAGATGTTGGGGTCGAAGATGATGTCCTCGGGCGGGAAGCCGATCTCATCCACCAGCAGCCGGTAGGCGCGCGCGCAGATCTCGGTCTTGCGTGCGTAGGTGTCGGCCTGGCCGCGCTCGTCGAAGGCCATCACCACCGCGGCCGCACCATAGCGCCGCACCAGCCGCGCCTGGCGCGTGAACTCGGCCTCGCCTTCCTTCATCGAGATCGAGTTGACGATGCCCTTGCCCTGGATGCACTTGAGCCCGGCTTCGATGACCGACCACTTGCTGGAGTCGATCATGATCGGCACGCGTGCGATCTCGGGCTCGCCGGCGATGAGCTTGAGGAAGCGCTCCATCGCCGCGGCCGAGTCGAGCATCGCCTCGTCCATGTTGATGTCGATGATCTGCGCGCCGCTCTCCACCTGCTGGCGGGCTACGGCCAGGGCGTCCTCGAAGCGGCCCTCGAGGATCATCCTGGCAAACACGCGGCTGCCGGTGACGTTGGTGCGCTCGCCGATGTTGACGAACAGGCTGCCGGCGTCGATGGACACGGGCTCCATGCCCGAGAGCCGCATCGGCGGTGGAGCCGCGCGCGAAGTCGCGTGAGTGGAGTCGAAACGGGTGTCGGCGAGTGCGGTCATACGGCGGGTCCCTGGGGGCGGACGAGCGCTGTTGCCAGCCGCAGCGGTGCTCGAGGGCACCGCTGACAGCGTCCCGAGCCTGGTGGCGGGCCCGGCGGGCCGCCATCGCAACGCTCCTCGGGAACCCTAACGAGTTTATCGGCGCCGGCCGCGCCGCGGTCAGCGGCTGTGTGAGGTCATGCTCGCCAGCGGCCCCGCCATGCTCACGCCCGGCGCCGTGGATGCCGCGCCGGGGGGCTGCGACAGCGCAGTGCCGCCGTCCTCGTCGGGCCCCGGGGCCGGCACGGTACCGCGTCTCATCGCCACGCCCACCGCCAGGATGTCGATCATCAGCAGGTGCAGGATGCGGCTGATCATCGGCACCTGCGTGGCGACATCCTCCACATGGTCGACGTACAGCGCCACGTCGGCCTTGCGCGCCAGAGGCGACTGCGCGGCCGTGATCGCCAGCACGTGTGCGCCGCGCGCGCGCGCCACGTCAGCCACCGCCAGCAGCTCTTCGAGCCGGCCGCGGCTGCTGATCAGCACCACCACGTCGCGCGGCCCGACCACGTGGGCGGCCAGCAACTGCAGCCGCGGCTCGACGTAGGCGACGCTGGGCAGCCCGAAACGCAGGAACTTGAACTGCGCGTCCTGCGCCACCACGCCCCAGTGGCCGATGGCGTGGAACTCGACGCGGTCGGCGGCGGTGAGCAGATCGATCGCCCGGTCGATGGCGTCGCGGTTCAGGTGGTCGCGCACCTGCAGGATGGCCGACGCCGTATTGCCCAGCACCTTGACGCCGAGCTCGAGCATCGAGTCCTCGCTGGTCACCTGGGCGTGTGTGACAGGCACCGTGCCGCTGAGCCCCGAGGCCAGCCGCAGCTTGAAGTCCGACAGTCCCTCGCAGCCCAGCGAGCGGCAAAAGCGGATCACCGTGGGCTGGCTGACGGCGGCGGCGCGCGCGATGTCGACGATCGGATCCCCCAGCACCGAACGCGGGTGCGCCAGCACATGGTCGGCCACGCGGCGCTCGGCCGGAGACAGCCCGGGCAGCTGGCGCCGCACCTGCGCCAGGATCGACCCGCCGTCCGCCGTCTGCAGCCGGCGCAGCTGCGCCGCCAGGATCGCCGAGGCGCCCATGAGGGTGGCCTGGGGTTCGGTGATGACGTAGGTGGGGATGGCCTTGAGGTACTCGCTGAAGCGGCCCTTGTCCTCGAAGCGCGCACGAAATGGCGAGCGGTCGAAGGTCTCGCCCAGCCGCGGCACGATGCTGCCGCCGATATACACGCCGCCGTAGGCGCCGAGCGTCACCGCCAGGTTGGCCGCCGCAGTGCCCAGGATGGCGCAGAAGGCGTCCAGCGCCTGCGCGCACAGCGCGTCGCCACCATCGAGCGCGCGGCGGGTGATCTCCGGCGCGTCCAGCGCCAAGGTATCGGCCCGCTCGCGGGCGGCCAGCGCACGGTGGATCAGCTCGAGGCCGGGGCCCGAGAGCAGCCGCTCGAACGACAGGTGCGGGTACAAGGTCCAGGCGTGGTGCAGGATCGCCAGCTCACGCTCGTCGCGCGGCGCGAAGCTGGCGTGGCCGCCCTCGGTGCCGAGCGCGATCCAGCCGTCTTCGGCCGCGATCAGGCCCGACACGCCGAGGCCGCCGCCGGCACCGATCACGCCCAGCACGCTGCGTTCGCGCGCCGTGCCGCCGCCGACCTGCCGCCGCTGCGACGCGGCCAGCCGAGGCAGCGACATCGCCAGCGCGGTGAAGTCGTTGACGACCACCAGCGTGTCGAGTTGCAGCCGCTGGCGCATCTCTTCGATCGAGAACTGCCAGTGGTAGTTGGTCATGCGCACCTGGTCGCCGTCCACCGGATTGGCGATCGCCAGCGCGCTGTGCCTGGGCGCCAGCGCGGGCGGCAGCGCGCGCAGGTAGCTGCTGACGGCCGAGTGGAAGTCGGCGTGCTCGGCGCAGCGCAGCGAGGCCGCGTGCACGATCTGCCCGGGCGCGATCTCCAGCGCAAAGTGCGCCCAGGTGCCGCCGACGTCGGCCAGCAGCCGCGGGCTGTCGTGCGCCTGGGTCTGAGCCGGCTGCAGTGCTGCCGCAGGGCGCTCGCCCATCTCAGTCGGCGTCCAGCGCCCGCGTGGCGCCCAGCAACGCGGGCGTCGCAGCGGTGATGATCTGCACCGGAACTTTCGCCAGATAGGCGTCGAAGCGGCCCTTTGACTCGAAATGGCGCCGGAACAGCGCGTCGTCGAACGTGCTGCCCAGCCGCGGCACGATGCCGCCGCCGATGTAGACACCGCCGAGTGCGCCCAGCGTCAGCGCCAGGTTGCCGGCGACGTTGCCGAGGAAGGCCGTGAAGTGATGCACCACACGCCGTGCGCGGGCATCGGTGCCGGCGTGTGCGCTGAGCGTGATCGTCGCGGCGTCGGGCGTGGGCGCAGGGACGGGCATGCCGGCGGCGCCGTCGAGCTCGCACAGCGCCTCGTACAGGTTCACGAGGCCGGGCCCGGAGAGCACACGTTCGGCCGACACATGGCCGAAGCGTCGGCGCAGCACGGCCAGCAGCGCCGCCTGTTCGTCGTCGGAGGCGGCCAGCGACACATGGCCGCCTTCGCCGCTGAGCGCGATCAGCCTTGCCCCTGCCCCTGCCGCGGCAGTCTGCAGCAGGCCCGACACGCCCAAGCCGGTGCCCGGGCCGAGCAGCGCCACGGGCGCGCCGGGCACCGCCTGCCCGCCGCCCACCGCGCGCGTGTCGCCCGCGCCCAGGGCAGACAGGCTCATCGCCCGTGCGGTGAAGTCGTTGATGACCAGGCTGCGTTCGGCGCCCAGCGCGTTGCGCAGCGCCTCGACCGAAAACGACCAGTGATGGTTGGTCATGCGCACCAGATCACCGGTGACGGGTGTGGCGATGCCGATGCCGGCGGCGGCGGGCCTGCCGTGGCCGCCGGAGGACAGATAGCCGAGCGCCGATTCGGCGATCGTGGCGCTGTCGGCGCAGCGCAACACCTTGACGTCGCCCGGCGGCGCGCCCGCATCGGCCTGCCAGGCCCAGCGCGCGTGCGTGCCGCCGATGTCGCCGAGCAGCCGCGGGTAGGGCGCGCTCATCGGGCGTGCCTGCGGGGGCATCGCGAAGCGCTTGAGTTGATCGACATCAGGATGTAGTGAAAGAACAAAGGCACTCTAACCATCCACCGACAGGCGCCGCAGGAGAGAACCTGCGCTTCGGCAAGGGTAGTCCGTTTCAGGTGTGGGATGCGCCGGGAAATTCAGGGTTAGCCCGAAGAATGGCCTGTAGTTTTGCTACTAGAGTTCCTTTCGCCAGGGCCGGCGAGCGGGATCAAGGCGGCGCTGGCGCGGGTGAAAGAGAAGGTCTTCGGGTGTGGATTGGAGTCTTCCGGTGGCGAGTGCAAAGGGCGTGCCAAGGTGTTGATCGACCAGGGACGGGTCAGGTTGTGGCCATGGCGCCGTCGCCTTGCCGCGCTGTTGCTGGCCTGTGGCGCGGCATTGCCGGTGTCGGCGCAGCCCGCAGCCGAGTGGGCGCGCGAGGTGCTGTACTTCGTGCTGATCGACCGCTTTGCCGACGGTGACCCTGCGAACAACCAGGGCGTGCAGCGCAGCAACCCCGGAGGCTGGCATGGCGGCGACCTGAAGGGTCTGGTGCAGCAGCTCGACGAGCTGAAGGACCTGGGCATCACCGCGCTGTGGATCAACCCGGTGCAAAAACAGCAGCCGCGCGGCATGCCGGCGCAGGCCAGCGGGGCGGGCAGCTTCGACCACACGGGGTTCCACGGCTACTGGATCGAGGATTTCGAGGCGCTCGAGCCACGTTTCGGCAATGCCGACGACCTGAA
>JBBQOR010000179.1:0-5415 GCA_038331055.1 Burkholderiales bacterium | reverse complement strand
CGCCACATCTACGTCGCCAACTGGTTCTTCGGCGCCTTCATCATCACCGTCGCGCTGCTGCACATCGTCAACAGCGCGGCGTTGCCGGTCAGCTTCATGAAGAGTTATTCGGCCTATGCCGGCGTGCAGGATGCAATGGTCCAGTGGTGGTACGGCCACAACGCGGTCGGCTTCTTCCTGACCGCCGGCTTCCTCGGCATGATGTATTACTTCATTCCGAAGCAGGCCGAGCGGCCTGTCTACAGCTACCGGTTGTCGATCGTGCACTTCTGGGCGCTGATCTTCACCTACATGTGGGCCGGCCCGCACCACCTGCATTACACCGCGCTGCCCGACTGGGCACAAAGCGTCGGCATGGTGTTTTCGCTGGTCTTGCTGGCGCCGAGCTGGGGCGGGATGATCAACGGGATCATGACCCTGCAGGGGGCCTGGCACAAGCTGCGCGACGACCCGATCCTCAAGTTCCTGATCGTCTCGCTGAGCTTCTACGGCATGGCCACCTTCGAGGGGCCGATGATGTCGATCAAGACCGTCAACGCGCTGTCGCACTACACCGACTGGACCGTCGGCCACGTGCACGCCGGCGCGCTCGGCTGGGTCGGGCTGATCACGATGGGCAGCCTCTACCACCTGATCCCGGTGCTGGTCGGGCGCAGCCGCATGCACAGCGTGCGCGCCATCGAGCTGCACTTCTGGATCGCCACGCTGGGCATCGTGCTCTACATCGCCGCGATGTGGATCGCCGGCGTGATGCAGGGTCTGATGTGGCGCGCCGTGCACCCGGACGGCACGCTCGTCTACAGCTTCGTCGAGAGTGTCAAGGCGACCTGGCCGTTCTACTTCGTGCGGCTGCTCGGCGGGCTGATCTACCTCGGCGGCATGCTGCTGATGGCCTGGAACGTGGTGATGACGGTGCGCGGCGGCAGCACCGCGGCGCTGCCGATCCCGGTGCCGGCCGCCGCGCCCGCCCGCCGCGTGCCGCCGCTGGCCGCGCAGCCCGCCTGAACCCTTCCCCTCAAGCCGACGGACCCGCGCCATGACCGAACCCCACGCCGCCGCGCCCACCGGGCACGAGCGCATCGAGACCAACCACTGGCTGATGATCGTGCTGATCCTGGCGGTCGTCGCGGTCGGCGGGCTGGTCGAGATCGTGCCGCTGTTCTTCCAGCGCTCGACCACCCAGCCGCTGGAGGGCGTCAAGCCCTATACCGCGCTGCAACTGGCCGGACGCGACATCTATGTCCGCGAGGGTTGCTACAACTGCCACTCGCAGATGATCCGGCCGCTGCGCTCGGAAACACTCCGCTACGGCAGCTACTCGGTTGCCGGCGAGTTCGTCTACGACCGCCCCTTCCAGTGGGGCAGCAAGCGCACCGGCCCCGACCTGCACCGCGTGGGCGGGCGCTACAGCGACGAGTGGCACCGCATCCACCTGATCAATCCGCGCGACCTGGTGCCGGAGTCGAACATGCCCTCCTACCGCTGGCTGGAAACCACCGCGCTGGATCCGGCCGACATGCCGCCCAAGCTGCGCGCGCTGCGCAGGCTCGGCGTGCCCTACACCGACGACGAGGTGGCCACTGCCGCGCAAGCGGTGGCCGGCCGCACCGAAATGGACGCGCTGATCGCCTACCTGCAGGGTTTGGGCGGCGCGCGCAAGTAACCCTTCGCAGGCCATCGACATGGATATCAACGATCTGCGCAGCGCGGTCACCGTGGTGAGCCTGCTGCTCTTCCTGGGCCTCGTGGTCTGGACCTGCAGCCGGCGCCGGCGCGGTGCCTTCGAGGACGCCGCGCAACTGCCTTTCCTCGACAGCGACGCGGCGCCGCCCGCATCGGGAGCGCGTGGTGAGTGACTTCTTCGATGGCGGCTGGTCGATGTTCATCGGTGGCGCCACGCTGCTGAGTCTGCTGGTGTGCCTGGTGCTGTTGGGTATCGCCAGCCGGCGCAAGCCGATGGCCGCGGACAACACCACCGGCCACGTCTGGGACGAAGACCTGCGCGAGCTCAACAACCCCTTGCCGCTGTGGTGGGCCTGGCTGTTCGTCATCACCGTGTTGTTCGCGCTGGTCTACCTGTGGCTCTACCCTGGTCTGGGCAGCGCCGCGGGAAGCCTGAAGTGGTCGAGCGCCGGCCAGTACGAAGCCGAGCAGGACAAGGCGCGTGCCGCGATGGTGCCGGTCTACGCGAGGTACAGCGCCTCGAGTGTCGAAGTGCTGGCGCGCGACGCGCAGGCCATGGGTATCGGCCAGCGGCTGTTCCTGAACCAGTGCGCCGGATGCCACGGCTCGGACGCGCGCGGCAGCAAGGGCTTCCCGAACCTGACGCTGTCCGGCAATGCGCGGCTGGCCGAGGGCTCGCCCGAATCGATCGCCAACACCATCAGCAACGGCCGCCAGGGTGTCATGCCGCCGATGGCTGCGGCAATCGGCGGCGGCGACAACGTGCGCAACGTCGCGCACTATGTGATGAGCTTGTCGGGCAGCCCGCACAACCCGATCTATGCCCAACTGGGCAAGCCGCAGTTCGCGGTGTGCGCTGCCTGCCACGGGCCGCAGGGCCAGGGCAACCAGGCGCTGGGCGCACCAAACCTGAGCGACAAGGTCTGGCTGCACGGCTGGGGCGAAGCTGCGATCAGCGCCATCGTCACCCAGGGGATGACCAACGTGATGCCGGCGCAGAACCGGCTGCTGACGCCCGAGCAGATGCACGTGCTGACGGCTTACGTCTGGCGCCTGTCGCAGCCCACCGCCGTGGCGACCGGTCGCTAGTCGCGGAGCCGCGGGCATGGTCGCGCAAGCCGTCAAAGGGGCCGCCAAGGATGCCCGCAGCGCCGGCGAGAGCTCGGTGCAGGTGATCTCGCTGTACCGCAGCGACGACAGGATCTACGCCCGTGCCGTGCACGGCTGGTTCGCCGCCTGGCGCTGGGCCATGGTCTGGGCCACCCAGCTGGTCTTCTACGGCACGCCGTGGCTGGAGTGGAACGCCCGGCAGGCCGTGCTGTTCGACCTCGAAGCACGGCGCTTCTACCTTTTCGGGCTGGTGCTCTACCCGCAGGACTTCATCTACCTGACGGGGCTGCTGATCGTCTCGGCCTACGCGCTGTTCCTGTTCACCGCGGTGGCCGGCCGGCTGTGGTGCGGCTATGCCTGCCCGCAGACGGTCTACACCGAGATCTTCATGTGGATCGAGCGCCGCTTCGAGGGCGACCGACAGGCGCGCATGAAGCGGGATGCCGGCGGCTGGACGCTCCCGCGCTTCACGCGCGCAGCCGGCAAGCACGCTGTGTGGGGCGCCGTCGCGCTGTGGACCGGCTTGAGCTTCGTCGGTTACTTCACGCCCATCCGCCAGCTGGTCGCTGCCATCCCGGCCTTCGCGCTCGGGCCCTGGGAGAGCTTCTGGGTGTTGTTCTACGGGCTCGCCACCTACGGCAACGCGGGTTGGATGCGCGAGCAGGTGTGCAAGTACATGTGCCCTTATGCGCGCTTTCAGAGCGCGATGTTCGACAAGGACACCCTGGTCATCGGCTACGACGCCGTCCGCGGCGAAGCGCGGGGCCCGCGCGGTCGCAAGACCGACCTCGAGGCGGCAGGGCTGGGCGATTGCATCGATTGCGGACTGTGCGTACAGGTGTGCCCCACCGGCATCGACATCCGCAAGGGCCTGCAGTACGAGTGCATCGGCTGCGCGGCCTGCGCCGATGTCTGCGACGGCGTGATGGACAAGATGGGCTACCCCCGCGGGCTGGTGCGCTACGACACCAGCAACGGTCTGGCGCAGGGTCTGCCCCGCACCGAGCAGTTCAGGCGGCTGCTGCGCCCGCGTGTGCTGATCTATACCGCGGTGCTGGCGTTGATCGGGGCGGCACTCATGGCCAGCCTGGCGCTGCGCAACCCTTTCCGCGTGGACGTGGTGCGCGACCGGGCCTCGCTGGCGCGGCTGGTGGACGACGGCTGGGTCGAGAACGTCTACCGGTTGCAGATCATGAACGCGCTCGAGCGCCCGCAACAGTACCGCGTGCAGGCCAGCGGGCTGACGGGCGCGGTGACCGACGAGCAGACTGCCGTGCAGGTGGGTCCGGCCGAAGCGCGATGGGCCACCGTGTCGGTGCGCATCCCCCCCGAAACAGCACGGTTGCGCGGCGCCGGTGCGCATGCGATGCAGTTCGACATCACGCGGCTGGCTGACGGCACCGACGCGTCGTCGGTCCTGGTGTCGGAGCATTCGACCTTCATCGTGCCGCGATAGGCCGCACCGCAGGAGAAAACCCATGCCGACCAACCGAATCCAGGCCCTGAACCCCGCCGCCCCGGAGACGCTGCCGTGGTGGCGCTTTGGCATGGTCTGGCTGGTCATCGGCGGGCCGGCTCTGGTGGTCGTCGCAGCCATCGCCACGGCGGTGATCGCGGTGCGGGGTGCCGACCCGGTGGTGCGCGACGCCCAGGCGCCGGGCGTGCCGGACCAAGCGCAGGCGCAAAGCCCCGCGGTCCAGGCGCGCAACCACGCAGCGACACCGTCGCGCTGATCGCGCACGCCGAGCACGCCGCGCATACAAACGCCGCGGACAGATCAGGTCACTTGTTTGGATATTGCCCTGCTGGCCGGCGCGCTGCTGTTGGGACTGGCCGGCGTGCCCCACTGCGCCGCGATGTGCGGCGCCGGCTGCGCGGTGGCCGTCGGCGGTGCGCGGTCGGGCGCAGCCACGCCCTGGGCCTTCCACCTGGCACGCATCGCTGGCTATGCGGCCGCTGGCGGTGTGGCGGCTGCAAGCGTGGGCGCGCTGGCGCTGCTGGGCCAGTGGAGCCCTGCCTTGCGACCGCTGTGGACACTGCTGCATGTCGCCGCACTGGCGCTGGGCCTGTGGCTGCTGTGGCACGGTCGACAGCCAATGTGGATGGCCGCGCTGGGCAGCCGAAGCGCGCGCGTGGCGGCCACCAGTCCAGGCCAGTGGCAGGTGCTGCGCGGCCCCGCGCGCGCGGGTGCCATTGGCGCGGCCTGGGTGGCCTGGCCTTGCGGGCTGTTGCAGTCGGCGCTGGTGGTGGCGGGGCTGGCGAACAGTGCACTGGGCGGCGCCGCGGTGATGGCCGGCTTTGCGGCGGTGACCGCTGTCGGTCTGGGCGTCGGCCCATGGCTTTGGCGACGCGCTGAGGGCTTGGGCACACCGGCCCGGGCGGCCGACCTGGCTGTCCGCCTGGCGGGCGCGCTGCTGGCCATGAGTTCGGCCTGGGCGCTGGGCCACGGCCTTTGGCAGCGTGCGCTGGACTGGTGTCTGGGCTAGAGAGAGAAGGCTGTAAGCCGCGATCTGCGGCCATCAACCGGTGTCCGCCGCCCGCTTCGCGGTTCAACCGAGGTGGGGCTCGATGCGCTGCCCGTTCACGAAGACCGCGTCGCCGATCACCTCGATCAACATCGTG